>JAJZZR010000201.1 GCA_021797465.1 Pseudomonadota bacterium
TATACAAGTCGCGCGGCAGCACGGTGATCGGCTCGCCGTTGACGACGGCGAAGGGCATCTCGACCTGCTGCGGCGCTTCGGCACGCACAGTCTCGGGCGGTGATTCGTCTGCGACGACCGCCAGTTGGGATTTCGTGTCGGTCATCGCGCCTCAGTCGGTGCGTAAATGCATCGCCCGGCGCACCTCCTCGAGGGTCTCCCGGGCCGTATCGCGGGCCTTCTCCGAACCTTCCGCGACGACGTCGCGCAACAGCTCGGGATTCTCGGTGTACTCCTGGGCGCGGCTGCGCATCGCGGTCACTTCCTCGACGATCTTGTCGATCACGGGCTGTTTGCACTCCAGACAACCGATACCGGCCGAGCGGCAGCCCTCGGCGGCCCACCGGCGGACCTCCTCGCTGGAGTAGATCTTGTGCAAGTCCCACACCGGACAGCGCGCGGGCTCCCCGGGATCGGTCCGGCGCGCGCGGGCCGGATCGGTCTTCATCGCGCGCAGCTTGCGCGCGACCGATTGCGGGTCCTCGCGCAACTCGATGGTGTTGCCATAGGACTTCGACATCTTGCGCCCGTCGAGACCGGGCACTTTCGGGGTGTCGGTGAGCAGCGCCTGCGGCTCGGGCAAAATCGTGACGCCCGTACCTTCCAGATACCCCAGCAGCCGGTCCCGATCGGCCACCGTCAGGCGGCTGACGCCTTGGACCAGCGCCCGCGCACGCTCGAGCGCCTCGTGATCGCCGCCTTCCTGATACTTGCGCCGCAGCTGCCGATACAACATGGTGTTTCGCCCGCCGAGCGCCTTGACCGCCCGCTCGACCTTCTCTTCGAAGTCCGGCTCGCGTCCATAGAGGTGGTTGAAACGCCGCGCCGTCTCGCGCGTCAGCTCCACGTGCGCCACTTGGTCTTCGCCCACCGGCACGTGCTGGGCGCGGTAGACCAGAATGTCCGCGCTCTGCAGCAGCGGGTAGCCGAGAAAGCCATAGGTGGTGAGGTCCCGATCCTTCAGCTGCTCCTGCTGGTCTTTGTAGCTCGGCACCCGCTCGAGCCAGCTGAGCGGGGTGATCATCGAGAGCAGCAGGTGCAGCTCGGCATGCTCGGGCACGCGCGACTGGACGAACAGCGTCGCCACCCCGGGATTCAGGCCCGCAGCCAGCCAGTCGATGAGCACCTCGTGCACGTACTGCGGCAGCCCGGCCGTGTCCTCGTAGCCGGTGGTGAGCATGTGCCAATCGGCGATGAAGAAGTAGCACTCGTACTCGTACTGGAGGCGCACCCAGTTGCGAAGCGCACCGTGGTAGTTGCCCAGGTGCAGCCGGCCGGTGGGCCGCATGCCGGACAGTACGCGCCCGCCGGGGTTGGGAGTGCTCATCGGACCACTTCTCGCATTCCTAAACGTTCAGTATACCGTGTCCGCGCCGGCCTCCGACGATTCACGCCGACGGGCGGCTCGCCCGGTCGGCGGCCCCGATCGCAGCCAACGGCCCCTTCCCGATTCTGATGATCGTCGCCGGAACAACGGACAGATCGACCACGGTCGTCGGGTCCACCCCGCAATCCCCCCCGTCGAGCACCGCGTCGATCTCATGCTCGAGTCGCTCGAGGATCTGACGTCCCGAGGTGAGCGGCGCCGGATCGTCGGGCAGCCAGAGCGTGCTGCTCATCAGAGGCTCGCCGAGCTCCCTCATCAGCAGCCGCGGCACGGGGTGGTCCGGTACGCGCACCCCGATCGTGCGGCGGCGCGGATGCTGCAGGCGCCTCGGGGTCTCGCGCGTGGCCTTCAGCAGAAAGGTGTAGGGGCCGGGCAGACAGCCGCGCAGCATGCGGAACTGCCAGGTGTCGAGCCGGGCGAAGCGCCCCACTTGGGCGAGATCGGCGCAGACGAGCGTGAAGTGGTGATGGCGGTCGGCGCGCCGAATACGCCGTACCCGCTCGAGCGCCCGGGCATCCCCGATGTGCCACCCCAAGGCATAGCACGAGTCGGTCGGATAGGCGATGACGCCGCCACCGCGCACGATCTCGGCGGCCCCGCGGATCAGACGCGCCTGCGGCGTCACTGGATGTAGCTCCAGGTACTCGATCACCCGCTCCCGGCTCCTTCGAGCCTGTGCTCGGACGTTCCCTCGGTTATGATACGCACTCCGCAGCTGAACCGGCGATGGCACCGGCCCATGGACGTGACTTCTCCCGTAATTGTGAACGAGATTCGAGCGGCACTCGTGCGCTCATTCGCCCCCGTCTCGCTCGATGTCCTGGATGACAGTGCGCGGCACGCCGGGCATGCGGGCGCGCGGGCGGGCGGCCACTTTCGCGTCGCGCTGGTCTCCACGGCATTCGCCGGGCGATCGGCGCTCGAGCGTCACCGCATGGTCTACCGAGCCCTCGAGCCGCTGATGGGGCATGGCATCCATGCCCTGAACATCAGCGCGCGCGCACCCGAGACCGCAAGCCGCCCGGCAATCTGATCCGACCGGCACGGCCGGGCGGTCCCCCCCTTGCAACCCACCACGCAACGAGAACCTCATGAAGCATCTCAGGATCCTCTGTCTCGGCCTCGCCGTACTCGCCTTGACCGCCTGCCATCAGGCGCCGACGAGCAGCGCCTCCACGGCGGCGGTGGCTTCGGTCAACGGCGTACCGATCACACAGCAGTTCTATGACAGCTATATCAAGATGATGGCCGGCGGTCGCACCGCCGCCGACCTCACCCCGAGCCAGCGAGCGGCTGTGCTCAACATCCTGATCCGTGCCGAAGCCGTGGCGCAGCACGCCGAAAAGATCGGGCTCACCAAGGAGCCGCACACGCAAGCGATGCTGGAGCTGGCGCGCCTGAACATCCTCGAGCAGGCGCTCTCGGACCACTTCCTGGCGAAGCGCACGCCGACGGAAGCGCAGCTTCAGGCGGACTACAACCAGCAGCTCGCCCACTTCCCGAAGCTGGAGTACCACGCGCGGCACATCTTGGTGAAAACCAAGGCTCAAGCCGAGAAGATCATCCAGGACCTGGATCGCGACCACGGCCGCAACTTCGCCGCGCTGGCCCGCGCCTACTCCATCGACCCGTCGAAGGCGGACGGCGGCAACCTGGGCTGGTTCCCCCTGAGCGGCATGGTTCCGCACTTCTCGGCGGCAGTCGCCAAGCTCAAGGTGGGCCAGATCACCCAGACCCCGGTCCACACACGATACGGCTGGCACGTCATCCAGCTGCTCGGCACCCGGCCGATGAAGGCGCCGAGCTTTGCTGAGGTCAAGACGAAGCTGAAGCAGGACGTGGAGAACAAGGAGTTCCTGGCGTACGCCGACTCGCTGACCAAGACGGCAAAGGTCGAGACCTATCTCGACCCGAAGACCAACAAGCTGACCTCGGGTGTCGCGGGCGCGCCAGCCATGCCGGCGCCGAGCGCCCCCGCGGGCGGCACCCCCTCCGCCACGGGCGGCTGAGCCGGGTGAAATCCCCGCCGGACCGGTGTATCCGCCGGTCTGGCGGGGCCCTCAGCGCCGATGTGCGTCGAGGAGTTTCCGCAGTCCCGCCTCATCGAGTACGGGGATGCCGAGCGCGTGGGCCTTCGCGAGCTTCGAGCCGGGATCGGTGCCGGCGACGACGTAGCGCGTCTTGCGCGAGACACTCGCGGCGACCTTGGCGCCGAGCGCGCTGAGCGCGGTCTGGGCTTCCTGGCGGGTCATGCTCGGAAGCGTTCCGGTGAGCACGAAAGTCTGACCCTTGAGTGGCAGCGCCGTCGCGCTGACCGCGAACGGCTCCCAAGTCACTCCCGAGGCGCGCAGCGCTTCGATGAGCGCGCGATGCGCCGGGGCGACGAAGAACGCGTGAAGATGCGCCGCAACCACGGGTCCGACGTCAGCCACCTTCTCGATACGCTCGGGATGCGAGCGGGCCGCTTCGATCAGCGGCTCGAGCTCACCGAAGTGGCGCGCCAGCGCTAGCGCCGTGGCCTCGCCGACTTCGCGGATTCCCAGGGCGTACAGCAATCTCGGGAGCGTCGTGTGCTTGCTGCGCTCGATCGCACGGTGCAAGTTCGCAGCCGACTTCTCCCCCATCCGCTCGA
Source organism: Pseudomonadota bacterium (assembly GCA_021797465.1). GTDB lineage: Bacteria > Pseudomonadota > Gammaproteobacteria > Steroidobacterales > Steroidobacteraceae > 13-2-20CM-66-19. Next base: position 4,059 of record JAJZZR010000201.1, read on the forward strand.
GCGTCTGCAACTGCTCGACCGTGAGCGTATAGAGGTCGGCCGGCGAGCGTACGCTGCCGCCCTGCACCAGCTGCTCGACGAGCTTCTCCCCCAAACCCTGGATGTCCATCGCCAGACGGCTCGCAAAGTGCCGGATCGCCTCCTGGCGCTGCGCCGCGCAACTGAACCCACCCGTGCAGCGTGCCACGGCCTCGCCCTCGGGCTTGATCACCTCCGAGCCGCATACCGGGCAGCGCTCGGGCAGCTGTACCGGGACGGTGCCCTCCGGCCGGCGCTCCGGCAAGACACGCACCAACTCCGGAATGACGTCTCCGGCGCGGCGAATCACCACGGTATCGCCGACGCGCACGTCCTTGCGGCGCACCTCGTCGAAGTTGTGCAGCGTCACGTTGCTCACCGTCACGCCACCGACGAACTTCGGTGTGAGACGCGCCACCGGTGTCACCGCGCCGGTACGCCCCACCTGCCACTCGATCACCTCCACGCGCGTCAGGACTTCTTCGGCCGGGAACTTGCGCGCCAACGCCCAGCGCGGCGCGCGGGAGATGAAGCCCAGGCGCGACTGGTACTCCAGCCGCTCGACCTTGAAGACGACGCCGTCGATCTGATACGTCAATCGCGCGCGCCGCTCGGCCATGGCCCGGTAATAGTCGATGCAGCCCTCGACCCCGCGCACGCGCGCGGCGTGCGGGCATATGGGCAGTCCCCATGCCTTCAGCGCCCCGAGCATCTCACTCTGCAGCGGCGGCGGCTCCCAACCCTCGAGCGACCCGAGGCCGTAGCAGTACACACGCAGCGGACGGGAGGCGGTCACGGCGGGGTCGAGTTGACGCAGGCTGCCGGCGGCGGCATTGCGCGGATTGACGAAGGCCTTCTCGCCGCGCGCAAGCGCCTCGCGATTCATGCGCTCGAACCCGTTGAAAGGGATGAAAACCTCGCCGCGCACCTCCAGCAGCCGCGGCGCATCGCCGCGCAGACTCAACGGAAATGCCCGTATCGCGCGCAGGTTGGCCGTGACGTCCTCGCCGCGCACGCCGTCGCCGCGTGTCGCGGCCTGCACGAGCCTGCCGTTGCGGAATATCGCCGTCACGGCCAGCCCGTCGAGTTTCGGTTCGGCCCAGTACCAGAGCGGTTCGGTGACGCCGAGCCGCTCGCGCGCCCTGCGGTCGAAGGCCACCACGTCCTGGTCGGTGAATCCGTTCTCGAGCGAGAGCATGGGGACGGCATGCACCACTTCGCCGAACGCGGCGCTCGGAGCGCCCGCGACGCGCTGGGTCGGAGAGTCGGGCGTGATGAGTTGCGGGTGAGCCGACTCCAGCGCTTTGAGCTCGGCCATCAGTCGGTCGTACTCGGCATCCGGAATCTCCGGATCGTCGAGAACGTAGTAGCGATAATCGTGCCGGGCGATTTCGGCGCGCAGCGCTTCGACGCGCCTGCGCGCATCGATGTTCACCCTCCCCCCCAGCCCGCGCGCGCGGCAAGCGCCGCGCGCAGACTCTCGACGCCCTCGGCAGTCAGCGGCTCGCCGTGCTCGTCCTCCACCACACCCTGGAGGCGCTCGTTGAGGTTCTCGGCTGCGGCGAGCAGCATCTCGAAGGCCTCCGCGGCCGGCAGCGGTCCCGGCAGCACCGCGAACAGATTGAGCCCGGCATAGCGCTGCGCGTCCATCGAGTCCAGAGCGAACGTCCCCGGGCGCGTCAGCGAGGCCGCACTCAACACCGCACGGCCCAGATCGTCCGGCCGATGGAAAATATCGAGCGGACCGAGACGGAAACCCTCGGCCGCGAGCGCCAGGCGCAGCATGCGTCCGGAGAAGCGCTCGGCGTCCGCCACCACACGCAGCGCGATGATGTGCCGCTCGGTCTCCGCCGGCCACTCGACCACCAGAGGCGGGAGATCGAACGCGCCAATGGAATCCGAGGGCGGCTTGGGATCGGCCTCGAGCGGCGCCGCGTCGGCGCAGGGCGGCGGTGGGGTGCGCGGCGGCGCCACAACAGGCGCTTCACGGCCGCAAGCCGGCTCGATGATCCTGACGGATCCCACGCCCTCGGCCACTCCCTCCAGCTCCCTCGCCGGATCGGTCGCCGGATGCGGCGCGCGCGCCTCGGGAGGCACGGCGGCTGGGGCCTCCATCGCCTCATCCTCCTCGATCAACACCGTGGGCAGGCGCGCGAGGGTGTCGGCCGAGGCGCCGATCTCGCCAATGTAGGGCTCGAGCGCCTCGGCCTGGCCGGCATCGGGTGCGCGCAGCGTCGGCGGCGAAGACTCGGGCGCGTCCCGCCCTCGGGCCTGCCGGGGCCGCAGCCGCTCCCACAACGCCAGCGCGGCGATGAACGCTCCACCGAGGATCAACAGCGTCCAACGCAATGTCGACACGATTACACCTCCGCGCTCAGACCGCGGCCAGCCGGACCGCCTCATCCACATCCACGGCCACGAGCCGCGAGACTCCGGCCTCGTGCATGGTGACACCGATCAGCTGCGCGGCGAGCTCCATGGTCGTCTTGTTGTGCGTGATGAATATGAACTGCACGCGCAGGGACATCTCGCGCACGATGTCACAGAAACGCCCGATGTTGTACTCATCGAGCGGCGCATCCACCTCATCGAGCAGGCAGAAGGGCGCCGGATTGAGATCGAAGATCGAGAACACCAGGGCCACCGCGGTCAGGGCCTTCTCGCCGCCGGAGAGCTGATGGATGGAGCTGTTTTTCTTGCCCGGCGGCCGGGCCATCACGGCCACGCCGGCGTTGAGCACGTCCTCCCCGACCAGCTCCAGATACGCGTGCCCGCCGCCGAAGAGCCGCGGGAACTTCTCCTTCATGCCGGCGTTGATCTTCTCGAAGGTATCCTCGAAGCGGCTGCGCGTCTCCTTGTCGATGCGGCGCATCGCCTCCTCGAGTGTTTCGAGCGCGCTGGTCAGATCCGCGAACTGCCGATCGAGGTATTCCTTGCGCTCGGTCTGCTCGGCCAGCTCGTTGATTGCCGCGAGATTCACCTGCCCGAGCTTCTCGATGCCGGCGCGGATCCCGGCGAGCCGCTCCTCCCAGCCGGGAACGCTGGCTTCGGCGGCGAGCTCGCCCTGTACCGTCTCGAGCGCAAAGCCCGTGGTGGTGAATTGCTCGAAGAGCGCCTCGCGACGCACACGGCTCTCCTGGGCCGCCAGACGGGCCGCGTCCATCGCCTCGCGCGCCTCGCCGACGCGCCGCTGCGCTTCGCCGCGCTGGTGCTCGCAAGCACGCAGGGCAGTGTCGACTTCCGCGAGGGCCGCGCGTGCGGCCGCCAGCTCGCTCTCGATGCTCAACCGCTGCGCGAGCGTGTCGTTCAGGCGCGCCTCCAGTGCGAGGATCGGCCCATCGCCGCCGGCAAGTTCCGCCTCGAGCGCCGTGCGCCGCTGCTCGAGCTGCGCACGCTGATCGGCCATGCGCGCCAGTCCGCTCACCGCGGCGCCCTCGGCCGAGCGCCGCGACTCGATGCGGATGATCAGGTCGCGCGCGGCCAGCTGGGCCGCCTGCGCACGCGTGCGCGCTCCGGAGAGCGCCTCGCGTCTCACCTCGCGCTCCTCCTCCAGCGTGTGACGCTCCGCATTGAGCTGCGCAAGGCGATCGACGCTGGTCTCGAGCGCACCGCGCGCGCCGCTGAGCGTCTCGCGAGCCCCATGAGTCTCGCGCGCGAGCTCGGCGCTCTCCTCATCGATGCGTGCGCGCCGCGCGCGCGTGTGCTCGGCGCGCGTCCGAGCCGCCTGCACCTGCCCGGTAAGTTCGGCATGGCGGCGCTGCGCGGCCTGGATCTGAGCCTGCACGGTCTCACGCTCCGCCTCGGCCTGCGCGAGACGCCAGCGCACGTCCTCCAATTGCGCCTCGGCCTCACGCACCCGCGCCTCGGAGCGCTCGGCATCCGCGCGCAGGATCTTCAGCCGCTGCTCGCGCTCGATGATGCCCGCGTGCGGATCGACACCGCGGCTGACACGCAGCCAATGCCGGCCGAGCCATTCGCCGCTGCGCGTGATGACCGACTCGTTGGCCCCGAGCGAGCTGCGCAGGCTCAGAGCCTCGGCGAGCGACTCCGCGGTACGCACGCCCGCCAACGACTCGGCGGCGGCGGCGGAACCGCAGACCTTGTGGGCCAGGGAGCGCGTATCGGCGGCAGGCTCGACTCGCGCCGTCTCGTGCACCAGCATCAGCCGGCCCTGGGCGAGCGACTCGAGCGAGTCGGCGAGCGCATCGAGTCCCTCGACGCACACGGCCTCGAGATAGTCCCCGAGCGCGGTCTCGACGGCCCGCTCCCATCCGGACTCGACCTCGATCCGCTCGGCGAGGCGGGCACGGCCGGTGAGCCCCGCGCCGCCGAGCCACTCGCTCACTTGGCCGGCGCTGCTGCTGAGGGCGGCGCGCTGCACCGCCTCGAGCGAGGTGCATTCCGCCCGCGCGCGCTCGCGCTGCGCCCGCGCGGCTTCCAGGGTCCGCTCAGCCTCGAGCTGCGCACTGCGCACACTCTGCACCCGCTCGAGCGCCGTGGTCCGCTGCTCGGCGAGCGCCTGATTCGCCGCGCGCGCGGCGCCTTCCTGCTCATCGAGCAGCGCGAGCTGCTCGCTCGAGTCCTGCGCCCCGAGGGCGTCGCGCTCGAGCGCGAGTCGCTCGCTCTGCCCGGTGAAACGACGCAGCTGATTCTCCAACTGCTCGATGCGCGCGCGCTCCACCTGCGCGGTGCGGTCGGCCGCCGCGAGCGCCTCGTTGAGCCGCTCCCAGCGTTCCTGCCAATCGGCGAGCTCTCGCTCGCTCGCCTCGAGCGCCTCGCCGGCCGAGTGCTCGGCCCGTTGAGCGGTCTCGAGCCGCGGAGCGCACTGCTCGAGCTCGCTGCGCACCGCGGCGAGCCCCTGAGTCTCGCGCTCGATATGCTCGGCCAGCTGGGCGAGGCTGGCGCGGCACTGCTGCAGGTCCGAGCGCTGCCGCTCGCGCAGCGCTCGGGTGTGCTGGATCGACTGCTCGAGCCGGGAGATCTCGGCGCCGAGCTCGTAGTGGCGTCCCTGTATGCGCGCAAGCTGATCCCCCGCCTCGCCGTGGCGCTCGCGCGCGTGCTCGATGGCCGCCTCCGCGGCGCGCTGATCGGCAAGCGCCGACTGCATCGCGAGCTCGCGCTCGCGCGTCACGCTGTCGTGCGCCTCGGTGCCGCTGTCGAGGTCACGCATGCGCAACGCGAGCAGTTCCGCCACCGCGCGCCGCTCCTGCTCCTGCAGGTCCTGGTAGCGGCGCGCGGTGGCGGCCTGGCGCTGCAAGTGGCGGATCTGCTTCTCGACTTCCTCGCGCACATCCTGAAGGCGCTCGAGGTTCTCGCGCGTCTCCGCGATGCGGCTCTCGGTCTCGCGCCGGCGCTCCTTGTAGCGGGAGATGCCGGCGGCCTCCTCGACGAACGCGCGCATGTCTTCGGCCTTCGCCTCGATGATGCGCGAGATGGTGCCCTGCTCGATGATCGCGTAGCTGCGCGAGCCCAGCCCGGTGCCGAGGAACAGATTGGTGATGTCCTTGCGCCGGCAGCGCGCGCCGTTGATGTAATAGCCGGACGAGCCGTCGCGCGAGACTTGGCGCCTGAGCGCGATCTCGTTGTAGCTGGCATAGGCGCCCCCGACCTGACCATCGGAGTTGTCGAAGACCAGCTCCACCGAGGCCGTACCGACCGGCTTGCGCGCCGAGGAGCCGTTGAAAATCACATCCGCCATGTTGTCCCCGCGCAGGTGCTTGGCGGACAACTCCCCCATCACCCAGCGCACCGCATCGATGACGTTCGACTTGCCGCAGCCGTTCGGACCGACGACGCCGGTCAGGCTGCTCGGAAAGCTGATTTGAGTGGGATCGACAAAGGACTTGAAACCGGCGAGCTTAATCTTGGTCAGCCGCATCTGCGCAATCTTCCGATCTCTATCATGAATGGCCGCCGCAGCGAGGCGCGCTAGTGTAGAGTAATTGTCCATGCCCTCACAGCCTGCGCACACCGTCGAAACCTTCTCCAATCCGGCGCCGCAGCAGGATTACACCATCCGCATGCGGATTCCCGAGTTCACCTGCCTGTGTCCGCTCAGCGGGCAGCCGGACTTTGCCACACTCCTGCTCGCCTACGTGCCCGATCGGCGCTGTGTGGAGCTGAAATCGCTGAAGCTCTACATCTGGTCATTCCGCGACCGCGGCGTCTTTCACGAGGCCGTCACCAACGAGATCGCCGACCACCTCGCCGAGACGCTGAGCCCGCGTTACCTGCGCCTCGAGGCGCGATTCAGGGTACGGGGCGGCATTACCACGGGGATCGTCGTCGAGCGCCGCCAGAGCGGCTGGAGCGGCTCGGTCGCCTGATCCGGCGCGGGAGCTCGCCCCTGTACAGCAGCAGGTGCGCCGGTATAATCGCGCGTCCCGCCACAAGCCCATGCGTAGGAGCGATTGATGCCGGCCAAAAAACCCGCGCCGAAAACCGCGAAGGGTAAGAAGGCCGCGCCCGCGAAGGCCGCTGCGAAGAAAAGCGCAGCCGTCAAGCGGCCGCCCACCCGCAAAGCCACCCATGCGCCGGCGCACAAGCCGGGAGCGGGCCGCGCGGCGAGTACGCAAGCACCAGGCGCCTCGGCGGTGGAAGAAGCGCGCAAATCAGCGGTCCGTCAGGCGGCGGACACGGCCAAGGCGCCGCTGCAGGCGACGCCGTCACTACACTCTCGGGTACCGAGCACGATGGACACGGATGAGGTCGAAGCGGTTGAACCCGGGAGCCTGCTCGCAGGCCCACGCAACGTTCAGCCGTACATTCCCAGGCGCGGCGAGCAGTACATGAGCCAGGAGCAGCTCGAGCACTTCCGCAACATCCTCAATGGCTGGAAGCGCGATCTGATGGTCGAGGTCGATCGGACGGTCTCGCACATGAAGGACGAAGCCGCCAATTTTCCGGACCCCTCGGACCGCGCCACTCAGGAAGAGGAGTTCAGCCTGGAGCTGCGCACCCGCGACCGCGAGCGCAAGTTGATCCGCAAGATCGACGAGGCGCTCAAGCGCATCGATGGCGGCACGTACGGCTACTGCCTCGAGACGGGCGAGGAAATCGGCATCAAGCGCCTGGAGGCGCGTCCAGTGGCGACACTCAGCATCGAGGCGCAGGAACGGCGCGAGCGGCGCGAGAAGCAGTACGGCGACCGCGACGACCGCTACCGATAATCGGCGCCCGGCGAGCGCCTCCGGGTACACGGGACGCTTCGCACCCTCTCCCACCGGCTCATTGCACCTGGGCTCGCTCCTGGCGGCATGCGCGAGCTTCCTCGATGCCCGCAGCCACGGCGGCCGCTGGCTCGTGCGGATGGAGGATCTCGATCCGCGCAGCATTCCGGGCTGCGCCGGGACGATCCTGGAAACGCTCGAGGCCTTTGCGCTGCACTGGGACGACGCGGTCGAATACCAGAGCCGGCGCACGGCGCACTACCAGGCTGCCCTGGATCGTCTGCGCGCCGCCGGCGTTACATACGAATGCAGCTGCTCGCGAGGGGCGCTCGCGCAGGCGGGAATGTCGAGCAGCCGCTATCCGGGCACGTGCCGCTCAGGGCCGCGCCGCCCGGGGCTCACGGCGACGCGAGTCCGCATCGATGAGCATCGCGCGCTCACCTTCCAAGATCGCTTCCAGGACTCCTGCGCCTGCCCTCCCGGGAGCCTCGGCGACGTCATCGTGCGCCGCCGCGATGGGGTGTTCTCCTACCAGCTTGCAGTGGTCGTGGACGACGCCCTGCAGGGCGTGACGGACGTGGTACGCGGGGCGGATCTGCTCGAGAGCACCGGCTGGCAGATCCTGTTGCAGGAGGCGCTGGGTCTGCCGCAGCCGCGCTACGCGCACCTGCCGCTCATCACTGAGCCCGGCGGGGCGAAGCTCGCCAAATCGCGGCGCTCCGTGGCGCTCCAGCCGGCACGCGCCGGCGCGCAGCTGCACGAGATCTTACGGCTGCTGAATCAGAGGCCGCCGCCGTCGCTCAGTGACGCCCCGGCGCACGAGGTGCTTGCCTGGGCCATCGGACACTGGAACCCCACCGCCTTCCACGGCGTACGGACGCTCGCGCTCAGCGGCGCGCAATGAACTCTTGGTGCGACAGCCAAGGCTCGCCCGTTGCGGACGAGCCCCGGCGATTTCCTTACACGATCAGGCCGCGTCGACGTCGCGCATCGAGAGGCGGATGCGTCCTTGGCGATCCACCTCCAGCACCTTCACGCGGATCACGTCGCCTTCCTTGAGTTTATCGCTGACCCGCTCCACCCGCTCGTTGGAGATCTGCGAGATGTGCACCAAGCCGTCGCGGCCCGGCAGAATGGTGACGAATGCGCCGAAATCCATCAGCCGCACTACCTTGCCCTCGTAAATCTGGCCCACCTCGACATCCGCGGTGATCAGCTCGATGCGCCGCTGCGCCTCGCGCCCGGCGGTTCCGTTGACGGAGGCGATCTTGACCGTGCCGTCGCTCTCGATGTCGATGGTGGTGCCGGTCTCCTCGGTGATCTGGCGGATCACCGCACCGCCCTTGCCGATGACGTCGCGAATCTTCTCCGGATCGATCTTCAGGGTGATGATCGAGGGCGCCCATTCCGACATGTTGGATCGCGGCGCGCTGATCACCTTGTTCATTTCCCCGAGAATGTGCAGCCGGCCCGCCCGCGCCTGCTCGAGCGCCACCTTCATGATCTCGGGTGTCACGCCCTCGACTTTGATGTCCATCTGCAGGGCGGTCACGCCCTCCTGCGTGCCCGCGACCTTGAAATCCATGTCGCCCAGATGATCCTCGTCACCCAGGATGTCGGTCAGAACCTTGTAGCGGGAGCCCTCCAGGACCAGGCCCATGGCCACACCGGCCACCGGCGACTTGATCGGCACCCCGGCATCCATCAGCGACAGCGAGGCGCCGCACACCGTGGCCATGGAGCTCGAGCCGTTGGACTCCAGGATCTCCGAGACGATGCGGATCACGTACGGGAACGACATCATATTCGGCATCACCGCATTCACACCGCGGCGAGCGAGATTGCCGTGACCGATCTCCCGGCGCTTGGGCGAGCCCATCATGCCGGTCTCGCCCACCGAGAACGGCGGGAAGTTGTAATGGAGCATGAACGGCTCGCGGCGCTCGCCCTCGAGCGCATCGATGATCTGCGCATCGCGGGTGGTTCCGAGCGTGGTGACCACCATTGCCTGGGTTTCGCCACGCGTGAACAGCGCCGAGCCGTGCGTGCGCGGCAGCACACCGACCTTGACGGTGATCGGCCGAACGGTCTGGCAGTCACGCCCGTCGATGCGCGGATCACCGTTGAGGATCCGCTGCCGCACAATGTCGCTTTCCAGCTTGAACAGCGCCGCGTCGACCTGCTCGCTGCTCCACCGGGCGGCCTCGCCGCCGGCGAACGCCTCGAGGGTCTCGGTCTTGATCTGTCCGATGCGCGTATAGCGCTGCTGCTTCTCGGTGATGGTATAGGCTTGAGCGAGCGGCGCGCGCGCTTTGCCGGCCACCGCGTCGGCCAGTTCGGCGTTCTCCGCGGGCGCCTGCCAGTTCCAGCGTGGCTTGCCGGCCTCGCGCACCAACGCGTGGATCGCGGCGATGGCGCTCTGCATCTGCTGGTGACCGAAGACCACTGCCCCCAGCATCACGTCCTCGGACAGGCACTTGGCCTCCGATTCCACCATGAGGACGCCGTGCTCGGTACCGGCAACGACCAGGTGAAGCTCCGACTCGGCGAGCTCGGCGGCCGTCGGGTTGAGCAGGTATTGCCCGTCTTTCCAGCCGACGCGGGCCGCGCCGATCGGACCGCTGAACGGGATGCCCGAGAGCGACAGCGCCGCCGAGGCGCCCAGCAGCGCGGCGATGTCCGGATCGACCTGCGGGTCGAGCGACATCACGGTGGCCACCACCTGCACGTCATTGTAGAACCCGTCGGGAAACAACGGGCGGATCGGCCGGTCGATCAGGCGGGAGGTGAGCGTTTCCTTCTCGCTGGGCCGGCCTTCGCGCTTGAAGAAGCCGCCGGGGATCCGGCCAGCCGCGTAGGTCTTCTCGACATAATTGACGGTCAGTGGAAAGAAATCGCGGCCCGCCTGCGCGCTCTTTTGCGCACATGCGGTCACCAGCACCACCGTATCGCCCATCGAGACGCGCACGGCGCCGTCGGCTTGACGAGCCAGCTCGCCGGTCTCCAACGTGACCGTGTGGGAGCCGTACTGGAATGATTTGCTGACGCTCAAGGTCAACTCCTTGATGTAGATCTAACGTTCGGAGGATGCAACCGACACCCCAAAACATGAAGGGCCGGCTGTGCGCCCGGCCCTTCGGGTGTTCGGTTATCGGCGCAGTCCCAGGCGCTCCACGAGCTCCTGGTAGGTCTGCGGCTTGGTCGCCTTGAGGTAATCGAGGAGCTTGCGGCGCTGATTGACGAGCTTGACCAGCCCGCGACGCGAGGCGTGATCGCGCTGGTGCGTGCTGAAATGCTCGCTCAAGCCGTTGATGCGCTCCGAAAGCAGCGCGACCTGGACCTCGGCAGATCCCGTATCCGCTGGACCGCGCTGATATTGCGCCAGAATTCCGCTTTTCTTCTCGCTGGTTAAAGCCATTGCTCGACAATCCCAGGTAGCTACCGGTTACCCTTAAGAGGAAGCCCACAATTTTACCTGGGCAATGCCCCTCGCCACAAGCTGCGTATCTCGCGAAGCCGCGTATATCGCGCTACACTTCAACCTATCATGATCCGATCGCTCCTCATTCTGGGCAGTGCGATCGCGCTGGCGGGCTGCGCCAGCCTTCCGGCCTCACGGCCGGACCGCAAGCTGGCGGACGTCCCGGCCGGATGTGTCCGCAAGGTGGACGGCCTCATCCCCGCGAAAAGCCCCTGCATGACCCCGGGCAATGCGTATTCCGGCCGGCAGCTGCGCCAGACGGGGCATACCAATCTGGCGCGGGCGCTGCAGAGCCTCGATCCGGCGGTCACCGCGACACCGCCCTAGCGCGGCCCCAAGCGCTCGCCGGTACCCGGGCGTTGCGGTGACCCATCCCCTGGCTTCCCCCGCGCCGGACATCAGGGGCCGAACAACCGCTTGGGGCGCACGCCGCCGAGGCCATCGGCCTCCCCGATACCGAGAAAGCGCCCGGTCCCGTACAGCCTGACCTTTCCGGCACCGGCGCCCCCGATCACCACCGCCTGTCCATGACTGATCCGCGTGGCTTGCAGGCTATCCAGATACACCGCCGGCAGATGCGCCAGCGGCCAGTCCGCCGGCAACATCCGCGGCGGC
>JAJZZR010000141.1 GCA_021797465.1 Pseudomonadota bacterium
ACGACTCCCAAAGGCCGCCTCACGCTGACCTTGTCCGCGAATCCTGACGTGCAAGCCGAGCTGTCGCATTACTTGAGGGCCGCTGCCTGAGGGCCATCAGGCCGATTTTTTGCAAGGATTGGGTTCAGTCTGCTCGTCATCGTAAGCCTGCTGCTGTCGTTCGTCATGCTCGGCTCCCGCTGGCTCAATGCCTACCTGCGCGCATTTGCCCTGCAATCCTGGCTGATTGCCGTGCTTTCGGCGGCTGTTGCCTATTACGGAGGATACCCCGAGCTCTATGGCATCGCGGTGCTCACCGCGCTGTTTCGCGGTCTGGTGCTGCCTTACCTGCTGTTGCGCATCACACGGCGGATGAGCGTCGACCGTGAGTTGGCCGGACGACTCTCGCCGAGCGCCAGTCTCGTCGTAGGCGGACTACTGGTCGTGTTCGCCTTCGTGGTTGCAAATCACTTGAGCACGGCTCTTGGAATTGGCGGCACGCTCGCTGTGCTCGCCCTGACCGCCATGCTGTCCATGAAACTCCTCGGCTTTCTGATGCTGGTAGTGCGCCGGGAGGTGGTGAGTCAGATCCTGGCGCTGCTGGTCATCGAAAACGGCATCTTTCTCGGCTCGCAAATCCTCGTGCCAGGCATGCCACTGCTGATTGAATTGGTGATCTTGTTCGACTTGCTGGTAGTCGTGGCCTGCTTCGGCGTACTGGCGCGCTACCTCATCATTCATGCCGGCACCACGAACAGCCGCGAGTTGCGGCGGCTGGTCGGATGAGTCCCGGGCTTCTGGTAGCCGTCATTTTGTCGGCGCCGGTCGCGGCGGCGGTCGGTTGCCAGTTGGTCCGCTCGTCACGCTTCGCAGAATACCTCAATCTTGTCGCCGCAGTGCTGGTATTCGCAGCCGTGCTGTGGCTGCTGCCGATCGCGCTGGACGGACCGTATGTCCTGCTGCGCGGCTACATCGTCGTCGATGCGTTGGGCGCATGGGTGCTGCTGTCGTGCAGTACTGTCTACCTGCTCGCATCAATGTACGCCATCGGTTACATGCGCGCGCGCACGGAGCCGCAGCGCCTACATCGGTTCTACGCTCTCTTGGCGGGATTCGCGCTGACGATATTGCTCGGTCCCCTGATGAACAACATCGGGGTGTACTGGATCGCAATCGAATTCACTACTCTGGTAAGCACGTTCCTGGTTGGATTCGAGAAAACGCGCGAAGGCGTCGAGGCGGCCTGGAAGTACATCGTGATCGTCTCGGCGGGCATCGGCTTGGCGCTGCTCGGCATCATCTTCTATTATTGGAATGCGAGCCTGCACCTCGGACAAACCTTCAATCTCACTTGGGGGACACTGCGCTCCGTCGCACCACAATTGAATCCGACCATGGCGCTCGCAGCGTTCCTGCTGGTCTTCATCGGCTTCGGCACCAAGGTCGGTCTCGCCCCGATGCACACCTGGCTCCCGGACGCGCATAGCGAAGGTCCCGCACCCGTCTCGGCGATGTTGTCTGGAGCGCTGCTGAACACCGCGATGGTCGGTATCGTGCGTTTCATCCATGTGACCGATGCAGTGCGCCTGGGCGCATTTCCCGGGACCGTGGTGGTGGTGATCGGCGCGCTGTCGCTCGCCATCGCGGCTCTGTTCATCACGCGCCAGACCGACGTCAAGCGCCTGATGGCGTATTCCAGTATCGAGCACATGGGCGTGATGACCCTCGGCTTCGGCTTCGGCGGATCGCTCGGTGTGGCCGGCGCGCTCTATCACATGCTCAATCACTCGCTCAACAAGTCACTGATGTTCTTCGGGTCGGGTAATGTCATGCATACCTTCCACAGCAAGCGCATCAGCCGCATTCATCATGTACTGCTTGCCATGCCCATCGCCGGAGCGCTCTGGCTGGCCGGAGCGGTCGCCATTACCGGCGCGCCGCCTTTCGGGCTGTTTCTGAGCGAACTGACCATACTGCGCGCGGGTCTTGCCGGCCCCAACGCGTGGGCGGTGTACACCATGCTCATCCTGCTGGTGGTGATCTTCGTTGGATTCCTCAACCATTTCCGCGCCATGTACTTCGGCGAGAGCGCACGGGCCGCAGCTGCCACCGCCCGCTGGAAACCAACGCGCGCCGAGCGGATCTGGTGCGTGCTGCCGATGTGGCTGGCGCTCGTTCCCATTCTGGTCATGGGCCTGTGGTGGCCGAGCGCCTTCAGCCGCTATTTCAACGTCATCGCCACGCAACTCGGCCGAGGCCTGCGATGAACGTTGCGCCCGAGGTAATGACCGAAGATCTCGCGCCGGCGGAGCTCGTGACGCGCTGCCGGGCCGCGCTCGGCGAAGGCGCGCGCATGCAGTTCATGTATGCATGGTTTCCCGAGGGCCCGCTGGCGCCCGAGTTGCGCTATGTGCTGCATCCGGGCCGCGGTCGCCCCCCGCACATCTGGCGCTGCCATCCCGGCAACGAGCCGCCGCCGAGTCTGGCGATGTGCGCGCCCCTGCTGTCGTGGTACGAGCGGGAAACTACGGATTTGTGCGGTGTGGTTTTCCGGGGCCAGCCCTTGCCGCAACCGCTGGTGCTGCTGCCCGGCACCACCGCCGATCGGCCGCCGCTCGTTCCGGGTCCGCTGCCCCACCTGAGCTACACGCCCTCGCCTCAGGACCTGCCGCAGCTCGGCGGCACCACGCGGGAGGACGTGCAATTGCTGCCCTTTGGGCCGATACGGGCCGATGTGCTGGAGTCGGCCCTGTTCACCTTCTGGTACGCCGGCGAGACGATCCTGCACTACCACCCGCAGCTGTTCTTCAAACATCGCGGTATGGAACGGCGCTTCGAGGCTCTGTCCCCAATGCTTGGAGCCGTTCTGGCCGAACGCGTATCCGGAATCGGCTCAGTGGCGCACACACTGGCCTACTGTCACGCCGTCGAGGCCGCGGCTGACTGCGAGGTGCCCCGCCGGGCGACTTGGCTGCGGGTGGTGCTCGCCGAACTCGAACGCATCTACAACCACCTGCACTACCTCGGGCATCTGTGTCATACGACGAGCCTCAAGGTGGGCGAGGCACAGGGGAAATACCTCGAGGAATCCGCCAAGCAGATCAATTGCCGGGTGAGCGGCAGCCGGTTGCTGCGCGGCCTGATCACCCCCGGCGGACTGCGGCGCGAGCCGCAGCTTGCCACTCTCGTGGCCGGCCTTGCGCGGCTCGAGAGCGAATTTCACCGATACGCGGATCAGCTGGCGGCGACCACCAGCCATCTGGATCGCCTGATGACCACCGGCGTCCTCGGACGGCAGCTCGCCTTCGACCAGGGAGCCACTGGGCCGGTGGAGCGCGCCTCGGGAGTCGACCGCGACCCGCGGCGTGATCAGTCCTACGGAGCCTACGCCGAACTGCCTCTGCGCATTGCGATCGGCGAGAGCTGTGACGCCTACGCGCGCCAGCAGGTCCGCATCGCGGAAGTCTTCAACAGCATCGCCATCATCCGCATCGTGCTCGCGGGATTGCCCGAGGGCCGGCTGCGCACCGAGTGCCGTCCGCGCCCCCGAAGCGAGGGACTCGGCTGGGCCGAGACACCGCGCGGCACCGCGTACTACGCCGTTCATCTGGACGCCGATGGCAGACTGGCGCGAGTGAAGATCAAGTCGCCGAGTTTCTCGAACTGGCGCGTCTTTCCCTACACCGTTCACGACAGCAACATGATGGACTACGCTATCAACGAAGCGAGCTTCGGCTTGACGGTGGCCGGCTGTGCCCGCTGAAGGAGCGCGGCGATGGCCCTGAAGGCGACCCTGCCGTGGACCGTGTTTGGACTGACCCAGGGCAGAGTGACGACGCGCTGGCGCGGGGAAGGCGCCGAGCCGGGCCAGGCTGCTTTCCTCGGCTTGCCGCGCTTCGATCCCGATCGCTGCAAAGATCATTGCCGCGAGTGTGCCGATGCCTGCCTGTCAGGCGCGATCACTCTGCTCCCGGGAGAGAATCGGGAGCGCCCGAGCATGGACTATGGGCGCTGCGTCGTGTGCCAGATGTGCGTCGAAGCGTGTCCGACGGGGGCATTCAGCCTATCAAGCGACTGGGCCTTCGGCAGTGGCACGCGCGACGACCTGGTGTGGACCCGAGCCGCCGCCTCGCCCCAGGGCGTGACGCTGCAGCGAGAGATCCGCCGAGTCTTCGGTCGGAGCCTCCACATCCGACACGTTGATGCCGGTTCATGCAACGGCTGCGAATCGGAGCTGCAGGCACTCAACAACCCCTATTACAACCTGCATCGTCTCGGGGTGTTCTTCACCGCCTCGCCCCGCTTCGCGGATCTGCTGCTGGTCACAGGACCGGTCACTTACGCGATGCGCGGGCCTCTGCTCGCGGCCTTCGAAGCGATGCCCGAGCCGCGGTTCGTGATGGCCGCAGGCACTTGCGCCGTTTCCGGGGGAACCAACGGCGGCGGCTGCGCGTGCGGCAACGGGCTCGAGGGCGTGTTGCCCGTGGATATGTACCTCCCCGGTTGCCCGCCCAATCCGCCCGCGATCATCCACGCCCTGCTGATGCTGCTTCAGCGGGTGCCCCAGCGCGTGCGCGGCGGGCAATTGGATCTGCCCGATCCGCCAGGTGGAGAACCTCATGCCTGAACTGCTGCGTGTGGTGTTTTGGCTCTGGGTCGCGGGACTGCTGCTCGCGCTGCTGCGCGCGACCGCACTGGCCCGCGGACTGATTGCGCTCGGGGCGGCTGCCGGAATTTGGGCGTCGATCGCCGCGCTCCCGCACGGCGCCGGTTGGCTGACGTTGCCGCTGTGCCTGGCCGAACATGCCGTGCGGCTGCACTACTCGCCCGAGGCGCTCTGGCTGATGAGCTTTGGCCTCCTGCCCGCGGCACTTGCCGTAGCGGTGTGTACGCCGAATCGCCGTGCGCGACCCGCTTGGCTCGTCGGCGCGGCGCTCTCGCTACTCGGTGCTCTCGGCGTCTTCGGGCTACAGGACGCGTATTCGTTCCTGATCGCATGGGAGCTGATGAGCCTCGGCGGCGCGGTCATGATCCTTGCGGAAAGCACCTCGATCGAGGCAGGTCGCGCAACGCTAAAGATGCTGGCGTTGCTCGAGGTCGGCATCGTCGCCATCCTGCTCGCACTGTTGCTCCTGGCACGGCACGCCGGAGGGGCCGTCGCATTTTCCGGTTTTGTCCTCAGCGCTCACACGTTGACCACCGGCACTCGCCTAGCAATCGGCCTGCTGGCGTTGGTCGGGTTCGGCGCCAAGCTCGGGTTGCTGCCGTTCTATGAATGGTTTCCCGGCGCCTATGGCAACGGCAGCGGCGCCACTGGCGCGATTCTCTCCGGCGTGGTCCTCAATGCCGCATTCTTCGCGCTCTCGCGCTCGTTCATCGACTGGCTCGCACTCGGCGGCGGGCTGTTCGCGCTGGGGATTATCGTCACCGCGATCGCCACACTGACGGCGATCCTCGGGGCGCTCTATGCCTTTCAACAGGATGATTGGCGGCGCCTGCTCGCGTTTTCCACGGCCGAGAATGCGGCGGTCGCTGTGACGACGCTCGGTGCCAGTCTGCTGTTTCGCGCCGGAGGCGAGCACGCCCTCGCCGGACTGGCCTGGACGGTCGCCGTATTGCATCTGTCGGGCCACGCGCTCGCCAAGGGCGGGATGTTCCTCAGCGCCGACGGCGTGCGTGTCGCCGGCGGCACGTACCGGCTCGCCCAGCGCGGCTGGCTGCGCCGGACGAGCGTGATATTCGGCATCGGGGCGCTCTTTGCCGCCATGAGCCTTGCGGCCATGCCGCCCCAGATCGGATTCGTGACCGAATGGTTCACCTTCCAGACCGTCTTTCAGGGCTTCCACCTCGGCACCGTCGGCGGCCGGCTCACCCTCGCCCTCGCCGGAGCCGGCTTAGCCCTGACGGCGGCGGTTGCGCTCGCAACTTTCGTCAAGGCCTTCGGCATCGGATTGCTCGGCGAAGGACCCAGGACGCATACGCCTCGCGTCGGCCCGGGCTATGTCGCTGCGGTGCTCATTCTCGGCTTGGCCGTGCTCGGCTCGGCCGTGGGAATGCCGATCTGGCTGCACGGGCTCGCACCCGCCACCGTCGAACAGTTCGGCGCCAACGCGGCCCGCGCGATGACCACCGGCTGGCTTCTCGTGCCGCTGACGGACAAATTCGCCTTCATCTCCCCTGCATTGCTCGTCATCGTCATGCCGCTGCTCGCGATCCTGCCCCTCCTGCTGCTGCTCAACGGCCGCCGCCACGCCGTGCGCCGCGCACCCGTGTGGTACGGCGGGCTGCGGGAGGACCCCAATCGCTCCGCGACCACCTCCCTGACATTCTCCAACGCGATGCGCACTTTTTACAGCTTCATCTATCGGCCCACCTTGGACACCGCACGCGAGCACCGCGTCGTATCCTATTTCATTCACAAGCTGGAGTTCGAACACTCCGTCGCCGATGTGTTCGGTCCGGTGCTGTTCGACCCAATCCGGCGCGCCGTCTGGAGCGTCGCCGGACGGCTCCGCGCGCTGCAATCAGGTGATATGAATGTCTACCTCGGACTGATCGGCCTGTTGCTGCTCGTCATACTCAGCCTCACCCTGCGTTGACTTAGGCTCCGAGCCGTCGAACATGCGATGATCGGAGCCGCCGGAAAATGCGCGCAGTACCATGGCGCGATTTGGCGGCTTCCGGCCCGTGCGAACTCGGTTGGGGCGGCGGCCACGCCCCCGAGACACTCCTTCCCGGAGATGCCTCGTGGGCAGTCGCATCACATGCCGTATACGGCGGCCTCGCCCAACTCCTGCTCGATCTCGAGCAGCCGGTTGTACTTCGCCATACGTTCCGAACGGCAGAGCGATCCAGTCTTGATCTGGCCGCCGCCCATGCCAACCACGAAGTCCGCGATGAAGCTGTCTTCGGTTTCTCCGGATCGGTGCGAGACTACGTAGCCCCAGCCGGCCTTGCGACACAGCTCGATCGCCTCGATGGTCTCGGTGACCGTGCCGATCTGGTTGAGCTTGATCAGCGCCGCGTTGCAAGTCCGTTCGGCGATGCCACGGCGGATGAATCGCGGGTTGGTCACCAGGATGTCATCACCCACGATCTGGACGCGCTCGCCAATTCGGGCGGTCAGCGTGCTGAAGCCTTCCCAGTCGTTCTCCGCCAGACCATCCTCGATCGATATGATCGGGTAGCGCTCCACCCAGGTTTGGTACAGCTCGATCATCTCCGCCGACGTCTTGTTGCCTTGCCGGCTGCGCGTCAACTGGTACTGTCCCTGCTCGAAGAACGAACTCGCCGCCGGATCGAGCGCGATGGCAATGTCTGAGCCCGGCTTGTAGCCGGCCCGTTCGATCGCCTTGACGATCAGCTCACACGCCTCCTCATTGCTCTTCAGCGCCGGGGCGAATCCTCCCTCGTCGCCCACCGCCGTGCTCAAGCCGCGCTCGTGCAGCAGCTTCTTCAGGGCCTGGAAGGTCTCGGATCCGTAGCGCATCGCCTCCGCGAAGCTCGACGCGCCACGGGGAACGATCATGAATTCCTGAAAATCCAGGCTCGAATCGGCGTGCTTGCCTCCGTTCAGCACGTTCATCATCGGCACCGGCAGGCGGCGGGCGCCAGCGCCGCCGAGATACGTGTAAAGGGGCATCCGCCGATGGTTCGCCGTCGCCCGGGCGATCGCTTGCGACACGCCGAGCATGGCATTAGCGCCGAGCTTCGACTTATTGGCGGTGCCGTCAAGATCGCACATCATGCGATCGATGCGCGCTTGCGCGGACGCCTCGAAGCCGATCAAGCGCGGCCCAATGATCTCGTTGACGTTAGCGACCGCCTTGAGCACCCCCTTGCCCCCGTAGCGCCGCGCATCGCCGTCGCGCAGCTCCACCGCCTCGTTCTCGCCCGTTGAGGCGCCCGAGGGCACCGATGCGCTGCCCGAAGTGCCGTCCTGGAGGCGTACCGTGACGCGCAGGGTCGGAAAGCCGCGAGAATCGAGAATCTCGATGGCGCGGATGGACTGAATCTGGGTATTCGATGACATAAGCCTGCCGTTTCAGAAGTAGATGATCCCCCGCCCACGTGAACGGCCCGGCAGCAGTAATCAGCTTCGATACCGCCGCCCCCGGGAAATGCACCCGGGGAAGCGCGAAGCTGAGCTCCACCGAGCATCCGCCGAACCCTGATTTCGGAGATCCAACAGGGCATCGCGGATCATACAAATAATCAGGCATCCGATTCAAATCGTCCGCATTCATGGCGCGCCGCGCGTCCAGCCCTATGCGCCGCCGGGTGGACCGGCCACCCGGTCGAAAGTCGCAACGCCTGCGGGGCTCGGCCCCGGCGTTGCGCGCGCCCCTTGATTTCTCAGGCCCGATGAATAGGACTCGACACTGTTCATTGGGCACTTCGGCTTGATCCGGACGCAGGACCGGTCCGTAGATCCCACGATGCCGAGATGCTGGCCGCCGCGCAGGCTCTGCACGGGCATGGAGGTCGGAAAACGCGCAATTCGTGAGCGACTCTCAGCCGCAACTACGGGCCGCCCCGCTTCCGGCGTTGAGGCGAGCCTGTACGGCCGAGGAACTCGATTCGCGCACGACCGTGGATCTCGGCGCGGACGATTCCGAATCCCACCACGGGGAGAGCGTCTTCGACTGTGACGCAGAGGCCGCAAGTATCAACAGGACCGGCCGGTCCTCTCCGCTGCGGAATACGACCGGCTACGCGCCCGCAATGTCGCCGTCGCGCCGCATCGCCTCTACCGCCTCGCGCCCAGCAGTAACCGTCTCACCTCGGCGAGCGGCCGCGCGTTCAGGACGTCCTCCTTGCGCGCCCAACCTCGCCGCGCCTGCCGCACCCCTCCCTCGAGGTTGGCCAACTGGTCGCTCGCGTGCGCATCGCTTGCAATCGACAGCCGCACGCCACGCTCGATCGCCGCCTTGATATGGATATCGTCGAGGTCCAGTCGCAGCGGCTGGCCGTTCACTTCCAGGAAGCACCCGCGGGCATGGACCGCATCTATCACGCGGTCGAAATCCAGGGCATACGGCTCTCGCTCTCCGAGCACTCGTCCACTCGGATGCGCCAGTATCGAAACATGCGGGCGCTCCAGTGCGCGCAATATCCTGGCGGTCTGCCTCGCCTCGGGCAGACCGAAGTGGCTGTGCACGGCTATCACCACCACGTCGAGTCTCCCGAGCACGGCATCGGGCAACGCCAGCCTGCCGTCCTCCAGGATGTCGACCTCTGCACCTTTGAGCACGGTGAAACCGCGCAGCCTCCCGTTGAGCGCATCGATGGCTTCGCCCTGGCGCTCGAGCCGATCGGCATCGAGGCCGCGCACGATGCCGAGATACTTGGAGTGATCGGTCATTGCGATGTAGGACAGTTTCCATTTCCGAGCCGCCGCGACCATTTCCTCCAGGCTGCCGTCCCCGTCGCTCGCGACACTGTGCACGTGCAGATCGCCTCTTAGATCCGCGCGCTCGATCAACACCGGCAGGGCATGCCGATCCGCGGCTTCGATCTCTCCCCGATCCTCGCGCAGCTCCGGCGCTATCCACGAGAGTCCGAGCCGCTCGTACACACTCTCCTCGGTTTTCCCGGCAATGCGCTTCGTGCCTCGGAACAAACCGTATTCGCTCAACTTCAAGCCGCGCTCCTGCGCGCGGCGGCGCAAGTGAATGCCATGATCCTTGCTGCCGGTGAAATACTGCAGCGCGGCCCCGAAGCTCTCCGGCGGCACGACCCGCACATCGAACGGCAGGCCATTGCGCAGGATCCCCGCCGCCCTGGTCGAGCCGGCCGCGGTCACCTCGCGCACGTCCGGATACCGCTCAAAAGCCGCAATCGGCTCCGTTCCCGGCGACCCCGACAACAGGACGTCGAGATCCCCCACCGTGTCCCGGCAGCGGCGGTAGCTGCCGGCGATCTCCACCCGCTCAACGCCCGCGACCCCGGCGAGATAGCGCCGCAACGGCTCGGCATACTGAGCCGCGACCGACAGCGGCAAACGCTCTGGCGTACCGCTCGACTTGATCGCGAGCGACCGCTCGAGTTTCGCACGCAATACCGGCCCGAATCCGCGCAGCTCCCCCACGCGGCCCGCGGCCAGCGCCCGCGCGAGATCGGCTCTGCTCGCGACGTGAAGGGAGTTCATGAGTGCCCGAACTCGCACCGGGCCCATCGCGGGCAAGGCGAGCAGCTCGCGCACACCGGACGGCACTTGCCGTCGAAGCTTTTCGAGCACCGCGAGCCGGCCGGTCTTGCTGAACTCCGCGATTTTTTTTGACAAATCCTGACCGATGCCCGGGACCTGCTCGAGTTCGCTCGAATCCACCATCTCCGCGATTTGCCGCGGCAGACCTCGCACGATCTGCGCGGCACGCCGATAAGCGCGGATACGGAAAGCATTATCGCCCTGTATCGAGAGCAGATCACCGATCTCGTCGAAGGCATCGGCGATGTCAGAATTGTGAATACTCACGCGCAGCGCCTCCGGGGCGGGTGCAGGATCGACGACGTGCTCGAGACCGCTCGATCGATGCTAGCGCGGCACCCGCATCGACCCATCCGTAACTCTACCGATACGAGTTCCCGTAGTTCTCCTGTCGGTTCGCTCTCGACCGACGCGGCGCTGCCGCCATGCGCCGCATGGCGGTGACACGGTGTCTCGAGTTACCGTATCGTCACGCGGAATCGGCTCGGTCTGCGTACGGCGCAGCGGCTACGCTCAAGATATTGATCGACTCGCATCGCCACGCGCGCCGCGCCCCCGGACGCCCGACGAGCACGCACCCGGGCGAGAGCATCCTGGCCGGCCGGCGTTACGCGCCGCCAACGTCATGCGGACAACTTCAGATCAGTGTCGCCGCGCGAGTCGGCTACGTTTATTGGTTTGACGTTCTTGTCGAGGTTCCATCAGGGAAGACGGGTGTCATGAGCGCCAAACAGAGGACATCGTCCCCAGCGGCGGTCTTGCCGTGCTGCGCGCCTCCGTCGCGATCGCCACCGCGCTCGAGCGGCCGTTCGTAGACGGCCCCGCGCGCCCGTGCCGCTCCTATCCGCGCGCCGGTCGGCTTGCCGAACCGGGAGCCTTGGAGGATCATGGGTTCGTCTGCTCGGGCGGATTCCCGCCGCGACTGGCCGAAGGAGTGCACTGATGTCGCTTCAAATACAACTGCGCGTCAACGGTAGCGCTGTGTCGGCCGAAGTCAGCCCCGACACGCTTCTCGTCACGTTTCTGCGCGAGCACCTGCACCTCACGGGCACACACGTCGGCTGCGACACCGCCAGCTGTGGCGCATGCACCGTCCTGCTCGACGGGCTCGCCGTCAAGAGCTGCAATATTCTTCTGGCGCAGGTGCAGAACCGCGAGATCACCACCATCGAGGGCATCACGCCCGCCGACGGCTCTCTCCATCCGATGCAGGCGGCCTTCAAGGCCTGTCACGGCTTGCAATGCGGCTTCTGCACCCCCGGCATGATCATGAGCGCGATCGATCTGGTAATGCATCACGAGCATTCCAGCGATGCGGAAATCCGCGCAGGACTCAACGGGAATCTCTGCCGCTGCACCGGCTATCACAATATCGTCAGAGCCGTCATGCAAGCCGCGCCGATCATGAGGGGGGCCAAGTCATGAGCAATGCGCGCGCCCCCCTCATCGGGCAGCCGCTCGAACGCAAAGAGGACTATCGGTTCGTCACGGGCCGCGGACAGTATACCGACGACATCGTGCTGCCGCGCCAAACGTACGCGGCGTTCGTCCGCAGTCCGCACGCCCACGCGAGCCTCCGTTGCCTCGACACCGTCGCGGCGCGCGCCGCCCCGGGCGTCCTGGCGGTATTCACCGGGAAGGACCTCGCAACTGTCGGCGGCGTGCCCTGCGGCTGGCTCATCCATTCGATCGACGGCACCCCTATGAAGGAACCCAAGCACCCGATCCTCGCCGAGGACAAGGTGCGCCACGCCGGCGATCCGATCGCGCTGATCGTCGCAGAGTCGGTGCGCGAGGCGAAAGCCGCAGCCGCCCTGGTCGAGGTGGAATACGACGTGCTGCCGGCGGTGGTCAATCCCGCGACGGCGGCCGTCAGCGGCACGCCTGTGCATGACATCGCGCCCGACAACGTCTGCTTCACCTGGGCCGTTGGTGATAAGGCGGCCGTGGACACCGCCTTCTCTCGTGCGGCGCACGTGACTCGTCTCTCCTTGATCAACAACCGGCTGATCCCGAACGCCATCGAGCCGCGGGCCGCCAATGCGCAATATTCCCCTGCGGGCGATTCCTACACCCTGTACGTGACCAGCCAGAACCCGCACGTCGAGCGACTGCTCATGGCGGCGTTCGTGCTCGGCATCCCGGAGCACAAACTGCGGGTCGTGGCACCCGATGTCGGCGGCGGCTTCGGATCCAAGATTTATCTCTACGCCGAGGAAGCCGCACTCGTCTGGGCGAGCCGACGCGTCGGGCGGCCGATCAAGTGGACCGCCGAGCGCAGCGAGTCCTTCCTCACCGACGCGCACGGCCGGGATCACGTCACCACCGCCGAGCTCGCGCTCGACGCCGACGGCAAATTCCTCGCCCTGCGTGTGGATACGATCGCCAATATGGGCGCGTATCTGTCGACCTTCGCGCCGTGCATTCCGACCATCCTGCATGCGACACTGCTGGCCGGACAATACGCGACTGCGCACATCCATTGCCAAGTACGCGCGGTATTCACCAATACCGCGCCTGTGGATGCCTACCGCGGCGCCGGCCGCCCGGAGGCCACCTATCTGCTCGAGCGCATCGTCGAGCGCGCGGCCCGCGAACTGGGCATCGACCCGCCGGAACTGCGCCGGCGCAACTTCATCCGCGCATTCCCCTATGCGACGCCGGTCGGGCTGACTTACGACACAGGAGATTACCAGGCAACGCTCGACCGCGTTCTCGAGCTCGCCGATGTGCGCGGTTTCCCGGCGCGCAAGGCGCAAAGCGAGCGGCGCGGATTGCTGCGCGGCATCGGCTACTCGTGCTACATCGAGGCGTGCGGCATCGCGCCGTCGAGCATCGCCGGTGCGCTCGGTGCGCGCGCGGGACTGTTCGAAGCCGGCGAAGTACGCGTGCACCCGACCGGAAAGGTCACCGTGTTCACCGGCTCGCACAGCCATGGTCAGGGGCATGAGACGACTTTCGCCCAGGTGGTCGCTGACAAGTTCGGCCTGCCGCTCGAGGACGTGGAGATCGAGCACGGCGACACCGCCAAGGTCCTCTTCGGCATGGGTACCTACGGCTCTCGCTCGCTTGCCGTCGGCGGCAGCGCGATCGTCAAAGCGGCCGACAAGATCCTCGCCAAGGGTCGCCGCATCGCCGCCTACCTTCTCGAGGCGAGCGAGGAAGACATCGAGTTCGAAGACGGAGCGTTCCGCGTGAAGGGCACCGATCGCAGCAAGACTTTCGCCGAGATCGCCCTTGCCGCCTACGTGCCCCACCATTACCCAATCGAGCAGCTGGAGCCCGGCCTCAACGAGAATGCGTTTTACGACCCGCCGAACTTCACTTTTCCCGCCGGCTCATATGTGTGCGAGGTGGAAGTCAACCCGGAGACTGGCGCGGCGCGCATCGACCGATTCACCGCCTGCGATGACTTCGGCAATGTCGTCAATCCCATGATCGTGGAGGGCCAGGTGCACGGCGGACTCGCACAGGGTATCGGCCAGGCGCTGCTCGAAGGATGCCGCTACGACGAGGAAAGCGGGCAACTCCTCACCGGCAGCTTGCTCGATTACACCCTGCCGCGCGCCGACGATCTGCCCGGCTTTCGCGTCGAGACCGTCAAGGGCACGCCCTGCAAGCACAACCCCCTCGGCGTCAAAGGCTGCGGCGAGGCCGGCGCCATAGGATCACCTCCGGCGGTGATCAACGCACTGATCGATGCGCTCGCGCCCTATGGCGTGCGCGAGCTCGAGATGCCGGCGACGCCATTTCGCATCTGGCAAGCCCTCGCGGCCG
This sequence comes from Pseudomonadota bacterium, assembly GCA_021797465.1. Lineage (GTDB taxonomy): Bacteria > Pseudomonadota > Gammaproteobacteria > Steroidobacterales > Steroidobacteraceae > 13-2-20CM-66-19. The sequence goes on from JAJZZR010000141.1 coordinate 13,967, forward strand.
CGCGCGGCACGAGGTAATCGTCATGCCGAACCTTGCCTATCACCGTCCCTCCTCCATTACCGAGGCCGTCCGACTGGCCCACGACGATCCGGAGGCCAAGCTGCTCGCCGGCGGCCAGTCGATCATTCCCTCCCTGAAGCTCGGACTGCTTGCGCCGTCGGCATTCATCGATCTCGGCGGGCTCGCCGACCTGCGCGGGGTACGCCTCGAAGGGCGCTCGCTGCGAATCGGTGCGATGACCTCGCACGCCGAAGTGGCGAACTCGGCGCACGTTCGCAAGCACCTGCCCGCGCTCGCGCGCCTCGCCTCGGGCATCGGCGACCGGCAGGTCCGCAATCGCGGTACCCTCGGCGGTTCTCTGGCCAACAGCGATCCGGCGGCGGACTACCCGGCCGCGCTGCTCGGCCTCGGTGCTGAGCTGCGGACTGACAGGCGCGTGATCCCGGGCGACTCTTTCTTCCACGGACTGTTCGCGACCGAGCTCGGCTCCGACGAGATAGTCACCGCGGTGGAATTTGCGTTGCCGGAGCGGGCGGCATACGTCAAGTTCCCGCAGCCGGCATCGCGGTTCGCGCTCGTCGGCGTATTCGTCTCACTGACAGGCAAGTCGGTCCGTGTCGCCGTCACTGGCGCGGGCTCTTGCGCCTTCAGGGTGCCGGAGATGGAGCAGGCCCTCGCCAAGCGCTTCGCACCCCAATCTCTGAATGGCATCATGATGCCGGCCGGCTCCTTGAACGCCGACCTGCATGGCAGCGCCGAATATCGCGCCCATCTCATTCCCGTATTGACGCGGCGCGCCGTGGAACAGGCGCTCGCGTGAAGCCGGGCCGCCCCCACCAGTGACGCGACAACCCGGCAAGCCGGCCTCGATCGAGGACACTCGATCGCTGCTCCTGGCGCACGACTATGTGGCCGACCGGTCGCTGGCGACCGCGGTATTCCTCGCGCTTGCCCTCGAGCGGCCGCTATTCCTCGAGGGAGAGCCCGGTACCGGCAAAACGGAGATCGCGAAAGTACTCGCGCTCGCCCTCGGGACGGAGCTCATTCGCCTGCAATGCTACGAGGGCCTGGACGCGAGTCTTGCGGCTTACGAGTGGAACTATGCGCGCCAGATGCTCGAAATCCGCCTGCGCGAGACCACCGATGAGCCGCGTGAACGGATCGCCTCGAACCTGTTCTCGGAACGCTTCCTGATCGCGCGCCCCCTCCTGCGAGCGCTCCAACCGCACGACCCGCCGGCGGTGCTGCTCATCGACGAGATTGATCGGGCCGACGAGCCTTTCGAGGCCTACCTGCTCGAGGT
>JAJZZR010000177.1:0-11608 GCA_021797465.1 Pseudomonadota bacterium
TGGTGCCCGCATCGGTAAAGCGCAAATTGGGCGGCGTGCCCATCGATCAAGTGGCCGAATACCTGGGAACGGACGTCAGCGGCTTGCTGGAAATGCTCCGCAACTATCAAGCGCCCAAACAGCGGAGCGCCAAAGACTTCGAGGAATTGGCACGCCAGGATGTGCTGAGCAGCGACGACTATCGCATTATGCGCCAATATCTCGAAGGATTGCACGCAGAGCGCGGCGCTTATCGCGGGACGACGCAGAAACCGCGCAAGGCGGTAAATAAATCCCGCGCGGTCTTGGGGCTAATCGGCTTGCGCAAAGCTGCCGAATTGCCCGCCGGCCAGCACTGGATCACGATCCATCCCCATGGCCAAGGCGCGAATGCCGAGGGCGAGTATGTCAAAGGCCGCCATGTGCTGATTGACGGCGACGGGCGCATTGTCGGCGGGGCGATTCCGAAGAGTGCGCAGGGCAAGCATATTACGTCGTGGTGGAAAGAGGAGCATGGCCAGGACGAACCGCCACTGAGCCGCCATTTGCGCGAACACGGCCGCGAGCATAGCGTCCATGCGACCTCGATCTCCCGCTGGGATGACGGGCCAGCGCCCGGCATACCCGGCCCGCGTCGGGAGGAGCCCGCCTGGCGCATCCACATCGGCGAAGGGCATCAGACGCACACCGTCAAGAATCCGCGCGGCTGGAGCAAAGGGACGCACGAGGAAACGGCGCCCGGCCATCTGGAAGTCCATGCACGGGCGGCGGGCGGCTTTTGGCTGGACAGTGCCTATGCCGATCGGGAAGCGCTCAAGGCGCATGGCGCCCGGTGGAGCGGCAAGCAATGGTATGCGCCGAATAAAAAAACCCTCCATCGCATTCTGGCGGATGACCGCGAATTCCCTCACGTGACGATTACCGCCGAAGCCGAACAGCACTATCGTCAGGGACAGGCGGAGGAACCACCGTCGCAGAAAGCAGCCGGCCTTCCGGAACTCACGGGATCCGAGAAGCAAGTCGCCTGGGCGGAAAAAATCCGGGCCGACATTCTGGCGCGCCTGAAGCGCGACAACATCGACCCCGTGCTCGCCCAAGCGCCACCGGACGATGCCGCGCCCGAGCAAATCGCCCAAGGACGCCAACGGCAAGCCGCCCTGCGCGACTGGTGGGACAATCTGCAACAGGAATCGAGTGCCCGCTGGTGGATCGATCATCGCGACAGTGCCGAGATGCAGCGCCTGGCATATCGCGCCTGGCGCCATGGCGAGACGGCGATCCAGAAATCCCACGCTCGCGATCCGCGCGGCGTCTTTATCCGTACCAAGGGGTCGGCCCATCGCCTCAAAGGCTCGAATCCCAACCCGCGCAAGCGCATGAAGGGCAACCGCCCCCGTCCGAGTGCGTTGCCACACGAAGCCGGGAATCCGCTCGGCTCGCCGATGCAGGAATCCTCGATGCAGACGCTCGGCGCGATCACGCAGTCGCAGCGACGCGATGCACATCCGGACTGGGGGTTCGACCCGGCGGCCAACTTGCCCGGGAATACGAAGGCCCCGAAGCCCGTCGGCAAGCCCGGCATCTTCGTCTACAAGAGCGACCGGCAGATCGCCGACGCACTCCATGACTATGCCGCGTTGATCGACGACGGCAAGAGCCCGAGTGTGGCGCTCCATCAGGTGAGCGCGCGCTATCCCTGGGCGCAAGAATTCGATACGACCCGCGGCCGGGATTGGTGGGCGGCCGTACGGCGGGCGAACCTGCCACGTCCGCGCGCGTACACCGGCCTCGATACCGAAGTGGACAGCGACCACGAAGATGGCATGCGCCCCAAAAAAGCCGTCTTCTGGCGGGAAGACCTGGCCAATCTTGGCCAAGGCATTATGGCTCCGACCGGCAGCGGCGGGGCAGGGAGGTAAGGGCATGGACGAAAAACTTGCAACGCCCGGCCGCTTGGTGTGGGTGGAGGGAAGTTTTGGTCGACCGCCTCGGCTGGCGGTCATCCTCGAAGGCGGCGGCTCTGTCGGCGATGGGGAACGGTGGATCGACGTGGCGTACTTGGCGGGCTGCGAGGATTTGACGGTCTCCCGTTGCCTCAGTGAGCGCCGGCGCTTTCCCGATCTCGCGCTATGGGAAGACGTCCGGCAGGAGGCGATCTAATGGGACTCCGCGACTATTTGAACGCGCCCGAGCCGGTTTCACCGCTCCGCAAATCCTTGCGGCAGACGGCCGGTTTCCGGGAGACGCTCCACAAAGCGCAACGCAACACCCACCACGAAGAGCAATGGGGGTACTACGACTTCGACGATCCCGGCGAGGCCGAAGGCGCGGAGGAAGACGAGAACGCGATTGTCGCGCAAGAGGCCGTCGCAGGGCGTCCGCATCGTCCGGGCTATCACGGGAAGGGCGGGCGGAGTGCCGTCGTCAAGAGCGGCGAGGCCGATGAGAAGCGGTCCAAGAAGCATCGCAAGCGCAAAATCGATCCCACCTATCAAAACCCCGACGGCTCCTTCAAAGGGGGATTCGATGGGGCGGTGCGCTACTTCCAGAACCAGGGCTACTCCAAAGAAGTCGCTACCAAGATCGCGGGGAAGATCGCGGCCGAGAAGGGCAAATAATCCTCCGCAAGAAAGGGGGAATGCCTTACGAATGCCCTAAGCGCAGACGTGGACCGGAACGAATTTTGCCGCTATCCGATGGAACCCGGCGACACGCGCAACATCATCGAATGCTATCTCACCTATACCGGCGCGCTCAGCACCGACACGGTAACGGTGAACTTGGTCCGCCTGTCAGGCTACACGGACGGCACCACGCAAGTGGTGGCCACGCAAACGCTCACGTGTACCGCGAATCAACCGAATGCCACCACGACGTTCGCCCTCGAAACCATCCGCGAATTCCAACCGTTCAATCCGCCCGTCAACGGGCCGGGATCGAACTTGGTCGCGCCCGCCTCGCGGGACAATGGCATTTATCGGGCGGTCGCTGGAACCTATCAAATCCAAGCCACGTGCGATAGCGTGAGCGGCCAAAGCGAGCCCTTTCGGATCACGCTCATTCCGAGCGACGAACTCCGGCATCTGTGGCTCCGGGGTGTCCCCTTGGAAGCGCTGGATGTCGTCGCCCCGCTGTTTCAGCCGCAACAGGTGACGGGCGTTCGGATTCGCGACACGAGCCAAGATATGCTGGCCGGGATTTATCCGCTCGCGTTCACGGCGGGATCGCCGCCCACGCTGAGTTGGATGGGCGGCATGGCGGTTCCCATCACCGGCACCAATCGGCAGACGATTGTCTTGGCGAATTCCGCGCAAACCGATTACCTCGTGTGCGAAATCGTGCCCTGGCACTTTCCGGCCGCGAGCGTGACCGAGAACATCCTGATCGGCGGTAGTCAATTCAGCGACGCGAACCTGCAGCAATACGTCGACTACGCCACCGGGTCCCTGGAATCCGCCTGGTATTTCTTCGTCGAACCACATACCAGCGACACCGATCCGCTCATCTCGGAAGGCGATACGAAGATCCTGCAAGCGCGGGGCACGGTGCCGACGAACTACCATGTCGAGCACCAAGAAGTGCCGATGACCTATGTACGCCCGCGGGACTTCAGCCACTGGATGAGTTTCAGCTTGCCGCGACGACAGATCCAAGCGGTGTACTATCTGTTCGGGTATTTCAACCAGAGCCAGGCCGTCAGCATCGGTCGGGACTGGATTGTGTTCGATCCGATCACGGGCACGCTGGAATTGGTGCCGGACAACGGGGCGATTCGCCATAAGTGGTCGCCGCCCGGAGTAATCCGGGGCAAGAACACCCTTCTGAATTCGGGGGACGTCCCAACGCGCGTTGCCTGCGCAGTGGATCACCGCGAGCCAACCAACCGCCATGCGGCGTAGTAGGGGCGTAGAGACTAAGCGAAGGGCTCCTAGCGCCGCTAGGATGAAGCGATAGTCCGACCGTCCCGAGGAATCGGGAGAGGCCCGCAGAAATGACGGGCTCCGCGCGCCGCTCGCGAGTAACAATTGGCATTTCATGGCAATTCTATGGGGCGGCAATTCTTCAGTTTTTTATAAATTATGACACAATTCCGTCTTTCTGGCACTTCGGCGTAGCCTCTGGCCTCAATGACCTCCACGGCGAATATCAAGTCATTCGCGAAGCCGTGGCCAAACAAGCCAGCGCGAACATCCTCAGTGCCGCAGGGTTTAGCCTCTCAGGCGGCACCCAGCAACGGTCCATCACCCGCGATGGCGTCACGGATAGCCGCACCTATGCAGGCAAGCAAGCGGGCGCCGAACTCCGATCCCAATACGAGGAGTGGCTGAAGGCGAACATCCGCAAAATCAAGCAACGATACGGAGGCATTTCGCTCTCCGTCCTCTAAGGCTCCCAGGCCCGGCGCTGCCAGTGCCCGGGCCGCCGATATCCGGCGCACCCTGCGCCGGGGAAAGGAGTGCCCATGTCGCTCTCTCCGGCGCAAGCCAAAGTCATCAACAGCATCGTCACCGGCGAGCAAATTCCGGTCGGCAGCATTCTCAAGGCCCTCCAAGAAGGCAAAGTGGGATCGGCCGGTAGCAAGACCTATGCCCAAGGCTTCAACGCCAACGCAGTGGGGGCGGACGCCCTGAATTGGGCCACCGTCAGCGCGACCACGAGTGCCACTGCCGGGACCGCGGTTACCGCGACGTATACGGTGCCCAATGCGCCGTCCACCTGGACCGGATTTGCCATGGTCATTTATGGCAACGGGTATGTCACGGCGGCGCCCACCTATAGCAGCGGGGTCCTGACGATCTCCGTCGCCTCCACCGGCACCAGCCAAGCCGTGACCATTCTTGTGGTCAATAACACGAATTAAAGGGGGTATGCCCGATGTGGTATCCCCTCCTCAAAACGCGCGAAGAGCGCCATCACGGCGCGCCCGCGCGGATCGTCTATGGCCCCATCTCCGCCGAAGTCGAGGATGGCGTGAAGGACATCGTCGTCCAAGACGGGATGGACTGCGACGAATTGGTAAAATCCGGCTATTGTAATTGGGACCACCTGGACGGCCCGCAACATCTCATCGGCGAGCCCATCAGCACGCGCCGCTGTCAGCTCAACGAGCGCGGCGAAATTGACGACCGCCATGGCACGATTCCCGCCACGGAAGGTCACGTGCTCCTCTACGAAGGCCATCCGCCGAGTGACGCCGTCTGGTCGCTGGTGCAAGCCCAAGAACGCACCCCCCGCGCCAAACGGCGCATTGGCTTTTCCGTCCAGGGCGAAATCCTGGACAAGCAAGGCCACCGCATCGAACAGAGCAAGATCCGCCATCTGGCGATGAGCCATCAGCCGCTCATGCCGCTCTCATTTGCGGCGATCGCCAAGTCGCTCCGCAAGGCGCAAGACAGCGTCCCGGCCGCGCTCGAAACGCTCAATCTCGACGGTGGGGCGGATGGCTGGATTTGGGGGCATTGCCCGCGTGGAAAACGTCCATGCTACGACCCCCATACCTATCAATTTCACGATGGCGCCCGTGGCATGCTCACGCATTTCACGCGGTGCCGCGGGTGGAGTCTGCCGATGGCCAAAGCCGTCGTCCAAGGCTTCGCTCGGAGCCTGAAAGGAGGCCCTCATGGCCAAGCGCACTCGCATTGACCAAGCCGCGGCAGAATTGGCTGCGGAGTTCAGCGGATCCGCCGGCGACACCTTGCGCGAACTCGCCAAATCGAACCGCCTGCTGGCGAAAGCCGCGTTGGTGAAAGCCCGCGGCTACGACGAGGAAGACGAGGAGTTCGAAGACGAAGTCGCGGAACAGCAAGAAGATGACCACGACGAGTGGGATGAAGAGGAAGACGAGGACCAGGACCCGGACAACCCGGATTTGGGATCGGGCGAGGATGACTTGCGCGGCGTCGTAGGTCAGAAGAAGAAAGGCCGTGCGGCGAAATCCCGCCGGACTGCCAAGTCGCGGCGTCGTGAGGACGAGGACGACGAAGAACAGGCCGAGGATGAGTTGGTCCGCGCCAAACTGCGTCTGAAGAAAGCCGAACGGGCCGAGGACGAGGCCGAAGACGCCGACGAGCGCCGGGAAGCCCGCAAGTCCCGGAAGCGGGCCGAGCGAGAGCTAAACCGTGCCCGCGGCAAGCTCCGTCGCGCCAAACCTGCCTGGGCAGGAGATGAAGAGGAAGAGGCCGAGGACCATGGCCGCCGCGCCAACGATTGGGATGATGTCTATGCCGAGGGCGAAGACAGTTACTACACCAACGAAGACGCCAACCACGAAGAGGACGAGATCGTGCCGCCCGACGGCCCCGATGTGGCGGACGGCGACGACGTGGATCAGTACACCATTGGCGCGCACAAAGTCCATTCGAAGCGCGCCATGCGGCGCTCTCAGCGCGGGGTGCCCGGCAAAGAGGCGCTCTATCGGTCGGTGGCGCAAAACGGTCGCATTACCGAAGACCTGTTGGATGCCGCGCCTGCACTGGAAGAGATCGTCGAACTTTTGGGCGCCCAACAAAGCTATCTGGCCAAGTCCGATCGGCGCATGGCCACGCAAGATCGCGTGATTCAGGCCTTGGCCGCGAATGCCGTCACGCAAAATCGCGCGATCCAGAAGCTCGCCAAGAGTTTGAATGAGGTGCTCAGCCAGCCGCAGACCCAGCAAACCCCCTGGGGCCTGCCGCCCCAACTCGGGGTCCTGGCCGGTGGCAAGGACAAGGGCAAAGGCAAGCTCCAAAAGAGTCGCCAAGACCTCTTGAGCGACGCCGAAGACGCGATGCAAAGCGGGATGCTCGACGCCGAGACGTTCCAGGCGATGGGCCGCGTGCAGACGCCTCAAGAAATCGTCGACCTCGCCCCCGCGCCGTTGCGTCAGCAACTGGGCTGGGCGAAATAAGGAGGGCCGCACTCGATGGAACAGATGCCAAACGGATCCCGCGTCCTGCGTCTGCCGGATCGTGCAGGGCTCACGGCCCTCACGCAGGGCTCGAACGCCCTCAAGCCGGAGATGCTCAGCATTCCGATGAGCGAGCGCACCGCCCGCTCCTACGAAAAGATCGCCAAATCGTGGCACAACGAGGATCACCAAGTGGTCCAACCGGGGTCCCGCGTCTTGGGCGGCGACGAAGCCGTCTGGATGCGCCACTTAATGGCCAACCCGAACGTCTCGCTGTACAAGAATCACATGAACCAACTCGTCAAGTCCTACTCCCTCGTTCGGCAGAGCTTTTTGAACGGCCGGGCGTTGGACTTCGAGCGCGCCCTCGCCTCGACCAATCTGGGCGCGGGCTACGCCGATGGCAACGCCATGGCGACCCTGAATTTGGATACCACGATGACCTCGGTGTTGTATGACAACCAACACCTGGTCCTGTGGAATTGGCTGAACCGCGTGCCGTCGATTAACCCGCTCTACCAGTGGACCGAGCGGGATCAATACGGCTCGACCCGTGGAGGCTTCGCCTTCGCGCAGGGCGGCGTACCGGCCACCGGCATTGGCGCGTGGACGCGCAACCAGGCGCAGGTCTGCTTCTTTGGCGTGCGACGCGGGATTACCGACGTCGAGGCCCAATCGGGGCTCCTCGGCGGTGTGATGGTCGACCCCGTGCAGGAAGAAGATCGGGATGGCGCGTTTCAGTTGCTGGGTTTGGCGGAAGGCAACTTCACGTTTGCCGACCCGTCGGTCACCGACAACTACGGCAACACCGTCAACTATCCGGGCATGATCATGCAGATGATCGATGGGTCGACCTTCAACTACCAGTATTTCGGCCCGAACACCGGCAGCACGAGCCAAGCGCTCAACGGCTTGCAACATTATGGCCGGGCGGCCGCAGGCGTGAACGTGTATGACCTCCAAGGCAAATTTTTGGAGTTCGGCGACCTCAACAACGCCGCGGGCACCCTGTATAACCAAGGCAAGTTGGGCTCCTTCGCCAACGTCCGGATGTTTGCGACGCCGAATACGCTGGTCGACATGTCGAACTTGCGGGCGTTCACCGAGCGCCGTCTCTTGGGGCCCGAAATTCCGGTCGGCCGCAGCGGCATGGGGTTTGTCACCGGTGAGCCGATTCCCAGCCATGCCACGCCGTTTGGCACGATTCCCTTCACCGCCTCGATCTTCTTGAACGAGGTCCCGAACGGGCAGCCGATCCAAAACGGCAACGGCGATGCGCTGAGCCCGGCCCAACCGACGTTCACTGCGAATGCGACGAGCACTCTGCCGACCGGCGTCACTTCCTATTTTCTCGCCAGCAACGGGATGGATCAATCCGATGCCGCGACCTATTACTACTGGGTCACCGCCGCGAATGATAACGGCGAGACCGCGCCGGTGGGGTCCAGCGCCGCCAGTGCGACGACCCCCGATGTGGATGGGGTCGCAGTCACCGTGGCGGTCGGGCAGATTGTCACCCTGACCATCACGCCCGGCGCGTCGAACGGGAATGTGCTGACTCGATTCCGGGTCTATCGCGGCACGTACAACAGCATCAACGACGTGAACACGCAGATCATCGGGCATGTCGCGGTGAACCCGAACAGCCCGGCCGCGCAGACCTTCTATGACAACAACAGCACGCGCAGTGGCACCAGCATCGCGCTGATCTTGGAGCGCACCCCGAACAACCTGGCGGTGGCGCAATTGGCCCCGATGACCAAGTATCCGCTGGCCATCGTGGAAACCAAGGTCGAGTGGTTGCTCTTGCTCTACCACGTCCTAACGATGAAGGCCCGGCAGCGCGCCTACCTGTTCCTGAACATCGGACGCTTCCTGCCCTATGTGAACACCTGATCGGTAAGCCAAGGAGGATGAATAATGCGCATTCAACTACCGCCGGAATGGGCGGGAAAGCACTTGGCCGCGTGTCTTATTGGAGGCGACCCCTTTCGGGTCGCCTTCGATGATCAGGCGCAAGCAGTGGTGACGCCGGAACAAGGAGCGCATCTGCAAGCACACAGTGGCCTCGTGATCACGGTGCTTCCCGAGGATGACGCCGAGGCACCGCTCACGAGCGAACCCGTCGCAGATCCGACGCCCTCACCGGAGGTCCCACCCGCGGAAGTGCTCACCCCGGCCAAGCTCAAGGCCAAGCAAGGAAAGCAGGGATAAGCCATGGCGGTCCCGCGCGGAGCCAATATCAGTGACATGAACGCCCGCATGGCGGCCTCGTATGCCCCCCGGCGCGGCCAAGCGATGGTGACCGGAACCGGCATCGCCGCCGTGACCGATCCGACGACGGGGAATCCGTTGCCGGGCGGTCTCTTTTATCCGGGCGATCGTTCGATTCAGATGGTGCAAGTCCAAGGAACGTTCTCAGCGACGATCACGATCGAAGGCAGTCAAGATAATGTGAACTTCCAAGCTCTCGCACCAGATACCGCCGTCGCAGGCGGCGCGAATGATAATCTCGGCGCGATTACGGGAGCGGGTGTCTACCGCTATTTGGGCAATTACCGCTCCCTGCGCGTCAATTGCACGGCCTATACGAGCGGCACGGCGACGGTGCTCTTGGAATCCACGCGAGGCTAATCATGGCCTGGAATAGTCGGCTCTATCAGCGCGATCTTCTGCGCTTTTTTCGCGATCACGCCGAGATCGTGCAATGGTATGCCGCCGCGCAATGCCCTTGTCTGAGCGACGGCGGGGTGGACGGGCAACCGAACATCAATTGTGCGGCCTGTGGCGGTCTCGGCTACTGGTATCCGCAAGGGCCGCAGACCTTGCGCGTCGTGCTGACGAACGTCAAACAAGCCATCCAGCTCACCGAACAAGGCTGGGCGATTCCGGGCGAGGATGTGATCGCCGATTTCGCGCCGGGCGCGTCGCTGCCCGCGTATGGCGATCTGATCTGGCCGACCACGTGGCGGCAAGGCGAGCCGTTTGAAGGCCAACGCCTCGCCCGCGGGACGGGGACGACCGATACGCTCTGGTATACCGCGACCACGGTCGATTATTGCGCCACGGTCGATCCGACGAGCGGGCTGGCGACGGCGTACACCGCCGGTGTCGATTTTAGCGTGAGCGGCAAGACGATCACCTGGCTCGGGACTGCGAACCAACCGGCCGCCGGGGCGATCTACACACTTCGGTACAACGCGCAATTTGAGTGGGTGGTGTTCACCCCCCCGCAAGTGCGCCTGGAACGGGCGACGAATCTGGGGCCACGGGCGATCCTCCGCAAGCGGCATCTGGTCTTGCCCAACGTGCCCAGTATCCTCGGAGGCTGACCATGGACGTGCACTTCGACTGGCAACCTCTGCATGATGCGATCCACCAACTCATCGAACCCGATCTGGAACCCGTGGGCCACGCGATGGAGACGGTGGCTATCGATCTCGCGAATACCTGGGAGGGCGCAGCGTATGGCCTCAAACTCCCCGGGATGACGCGGGCCGTCCGCGATCCGCAATATGCCGCGTCGATAGATTACCGGCAACACGGGCTGTTGGCGGCCGAAGTCGGGTCGGACGATCCGATCCGCGATGCGCGGGCGCAGGACTACGTCGAGTCGTGGGACATGAAACCCCGGCTGTTGGGTGGTCCGAAAGCTCGCAAGACGGTGGATCGCCCCAACCACCCGGCCCATCGCTTCAATATCATCCCGATCCGCCACCGCGCCGAGACCGTCAGCCAGGAGGCGCTGTGGGCGCTGATCAACAATGTCCGCAACTTCCAACCGCGCGATGTCCCCCGACTGGCGAAGTTCACCCCGGCCGGCGTCTACGTCCATCGGGCGGCGCTGGAAGCGGGCATTCGCATGGGCCGCAGTGGCCCGGTGACGTTTCGGACGGTCAGCGAACGCAGTCCGGCGGCCTCGTGGTGGTATCCGGCGCGGCCTGCGAACCCCATCGCGCAAGCCGTGTGGGATCTGCTTGCTGACGAGGCGGAAGCCGCACTGATCGCCGCATGGCTTGCGGCCTTCGGCTTAGAGGAGGATGCCCCGTGATCCAACTCGATAAAGTCGTGCTGAACGTGGTCGAAGCCGCGCTCAGCATCTTCCGCGCGGATGTTGCGACCTATGTGCCGCAACTCTTTTGGGCGGAAAGCGTAGCGAACCAAGCCGAGATTCAGACCTGGTTCGGCAATCCGCAGAAAGTCATTCAAACCACGGTGGGCTTTCCCACGCGATCGATTGTGCAACCCGGCATTTGGGCGATTTTGCAGTCGAGTCGGGAACCGGACGATCAGGAACTCCAAAGCTGGGGCACCACCGGTGAACCGGGCGTCTACGCCATTCCGCACGCGGGATCCGTCGCCTTAGTAGTGGCCGCGCCCAACCAAAATTATGTCCTCTGGCTCCAATCTGTCGTGCAATGGGCGCTCTATACCCAGCGACCGTTTCTGGAGAACAGTTTTGGCCTCCACGATCAACGGATTGCCGCCAGCGCCTTAACCCCCGAACCGGACAGCGGCGGCGATGTGATGTTCCCCTTCCACCGCGTGTGGACGCTCTCCTGCTGGTATTACGACCAATATGTCCAACCGCTGACCGCCATTACCGGGGCCAGCGTCACTGTGGAGGTGACCGATAGCGATGCCTAAAGCGAAAGACGCCGATCCTTCGGACGCGACGCTCGCGCCCATCGTGCTGCCTGCAGACCTCCTCTGGTGTGACGAATGGATGGATCTGCAACGCTT
>JAJZZR010000177.1:11618-15153 GCA_021797465.1 Pseudomonadota bacterium
TCGATCCGACGCTCATGGAGAGTCGCACGGCCTTTGTCCGCGCGCAATTCCGCACCGCCCATGTCCGCCGCACCGCGGACGACTGGCAACGGCGCTGGGAGCAATGGCGCACCGCCATCCCGGTCTAATTCCAAAGGAGGTGGGCTATGTCGGCCTACATTAACGGCCAATCCGTGTCCGTGCCCTCCGTGGTCATCACCACGGATGATCAGCCGCTCACGACCGGATCGAGCACGCCGACCCTCGGCTTGCTGCTGATCGGTCCCGCCAACGACGGAGCGCCGAACACGCCGCTCACGTTTACCGATCTGAATCAGGCGATTCGGGCGCTGAATAGCGGGGACCTCGTCCAAGCCATCGCCAACGCGTTTCAGCCCTCGGGATCGCGGCCCGCGGTCAACACCCTGACCGCGATCCAAGTCAATCCCTTGACCACGGCCAGTTCGACGATTCCTCCGGTCAGTGGGAGCGTGGACTTCCCGCTCACCACCACGCATTACGGGGAGGAAGCCAACACCGCGCAATGGCAACTCACTAGCGGGACGACGCTCGGCTATCAATTCAGCCAACGCATGAACGGCTTGGCGGCCGGGAACACGCCGTACAAAACGGTGACCCAGGATGACATCGGGATCAATGCGCTGACGCTGTATTACAGTGGCACGGGCACGAGTCCGACGCTGACCATCACCGATAGCGCGGTCACGGTCAGTGCCACGACCAGCGATCAAGGCGGGACGGTCACCCTCGGGTCGAGCACGAGCTTGGCGCAAGTGGCGGCGGATCTCAACGCGTTCCCGGGCTGGAATGCGACCGTCGTCGCGACGAACCCGAATCAAACGACCGCGGCCTTCTTCGACAACGTGTCGGCGGTGACGGTGCCGACGTCGAGCACGAGTCCGTACACCCTCACCGCGCATGTCTATGCCTTGGCCCAGTATTTCAGCCAGCAGGCGATTTACTTCACCGGCACGCGGCCCGCGAATGCGACGGCATTGACGACCTCCAGCACCTGGACGACGGCCAGTGGGGCCACCAGTCCGGCGGCGACCAACACCAATTGGCAAGACGCCTACACCACCGCCCAGAGCTTGCCGGGGATCGGCATCGTGACGCCTATTAGTTCGTCCGAGTCCATTTGGGACATGAACGACGCGCACTGCCATTACATGGCATCGATCGGATCCGGGCGCCGCGGCTATACCGGCGATGCGCTGGGCGCGACGATTAGCACGGAGACGGCAGACGCGGCCTTGATCAACAGCAACCGCACGTCGATCGTCTGGCCCGGCGTGAAAGGCACGGACGTCAACGGGAATGCCACGACCTTTGCGCCGTATGTGTCGAGTGCGCCCATGGTGGCCTCGATGCGGGCGGCGGCCCCGGCCACGCAAGCGCTCACCGGCGCGACGCTCCTCACCACCGGCCTCGAACAAGCGGTCGGCCCCACGACGGCCGGGACAGCCAATGCGGGCGGCGTGATGGCCTTGTACACCGATCTGGTGACGGGTGCCGTGAAAATCTCTTGGGACCGTACGACGTGGCTGCAGAGCACGGCGGCGGACAAAGTGGAGAACACCGTCGGCATCGAAGTCGATCTGCTCACCCAAGACCTCAACCAAGCGCTGCAAGCCTTCATTTCGCCTGTGGCATCGCCGGGCGATGTCGGCGCGGCGGCGGAAACGCTCTACCAGCGGCTCTTGTATTGGTACGGCCAAGGCACGATCGTTGTCGAGCCCCAACAACAAAACATCAGTCTCTCCGCGAGCAACGGCGTGATCTCGGGCACCGTCCAAGTCACGATGGGCATTCCGACCAACTACGTCGCGGTGACTCTGCAACTGCAAGCGGGCGTCATCACGGCGGTCGCCTAACGGGAGGACGCTACGATGTCCAGTCCCTCATTTACGGGAGGAGGTGGCGCGGTGGCCACCGTACCGACGCCTACGATGCAATGGACGCCCGTGTACACGGGCAACAACGTCTTTATTCGCGCCAATGGCGCCCTGATCGGCTTGGTCCAAACATTGACCATCTCGCGGGCGGCCGGCCGGCATTATGTGTATCAAGTCGGCGGCCCGATCGCGATCGATGCGCCGGTCGGCCAGGTCAGCGTGCAGGTCAGCCTGACCAACGTCTATCCAGTCAACGGATCCCTGAGCCTCAGGGCCCTGGGCGTCTCGCCGTCCGGGAGCATGGCCAATCAGGTCAACGCCGCGCCGTATAACCTCTCGGTCCACGACAACACCTCGGCGAGCGCCCCCGCGCTCTGGACCATCTTGAACAGCTTCTATCAGCAGGACAGCCTCCAAGTGCCGCAGACGACGCAATTGACCTATACGCTGTCGCTGCTCGCCTTCGACGCCATCGACAACCACTAACATTCCTCGAAGACCCAAAGGAGATGCGCGATGCCCGAGGATCGCTTTCGCACGACGATTACCGTGCAGAATGTACCCTATGTGTTCAAATGTCCCTCGAACAAGGAAATGCGCCAGGCACAAAGGCGCACGGCGGAGCTGATGGGCGACGCGACGGATATGTTCACGCGCCTCTTCGCGGAGCGCGCAGGCTTGCTGGAAACCCTGGTAGTCGAGCCTGCGACCGTGGATTTCGACGCGTGGCCGTTCGCCGATCTCGAATACTGCTATAACGAGGTGCAGCGCTGGCTCGACTCCTTTCGTTACGGGCGGGACCTCGCAGGTCGACCGTTGGGCGTTGCAGGACGCGACGGAGTGGCGGTTCCTGTATCGCCGGATTTATCGGCTACCGGCCCATGATCCGCGCCTCGACGGACTGAGCGACCTCGAATGTCGCTACGAAGTATTGCGGTGGCGGCAAGCGGATCGGCTCGAACGGGGCGAGACCGCGCCGGAACCGACCGAGGACTGGCTCGCCGAGGCACAAGCCCTGATGGCGAACCTGGATCGGTCCGAGATGCACGCCGCGCCGGAAGCGGATGGCCGTGGCGAGCTGGTGCCGGTGACCGCGGAGGAACTGTTCGGAGAGGAGACGCTACAGGATGCCCGATCGCAAGATTCGCGTGACGACGGAGGCGGACCTGACGGGCTTCAGCCCGCTAGAAGCCGCCCTCCAACGGTATAAAGACCTCAGCGAGGCGATCAGCGCCAACTTCGCGAAGTGGACGCCGCCCGAACCGCCGCCCACCTCTCCTGGAGGGCCAGCCGCTAGCCAACCGATGCCCCAAGCGGTGAACGATAGTGGCCCGGAGTGGATGCATCGTCCCTTCCGCGAAGTGCGCCAAGACGCGGCCAGCATCGGCCAGAGCATGCCGGATCTCATTCCGCACTTGGACCGCTTGGCGGATGCGCTCGAACGCGTGACGCAAACGCGGGGGCAAGGCGGATCGGGCGGCGGCGCGGGCACGTACAACCTCGACACGATCCCGGGCCTCGAAAACTGGGTCCAGAACGTGATGGAACCCGCGCAACCGGTCATTGACGCCATGGAAGCGGCGGGACAGGGACCGGTCGTCCCGCCTGGCCCCTCGCATGCGCACGGACGGATTGGCACG
>JAJZZR010000113.1 GCA_021797465.1 Pseudomonadota bacterium
GACGCAGTTTGAATTGGGATGGTTTCCATGCAGCGTTGTCAGTCTGTCATGGGTCATGGGGAACCTCGGATACCGACATATTGTCAACTTGGCGTGGTTCGAATCACTCACCGTAGTTCTCTGTCGTTGAGAAGGGCTGAGATATGAACACCCGCAAACCGCGTAAACCCTCCGGGCGCATCGCATTCGATGAACGGGGAAATGCCACGTGGGAATGGCAAGGCGAGACCGGCCAATTCGACCGTGACATCGATACCGAGCGTCTGAAGACGATCGGCTCGGATTTGAGCTGCGACGGCGAGCACTTTGCGGACCAAGCGCCGTCACACGATCCGTACAACAGATCCACAATGCCAGCGAACGATCAGTCCCGCCCCAGGAAGCGCACGCTGGGTGACTTGCGGCGGCTGAGCGAGGAGATCAAGGCGGCCCGAGAGAAGCAAGGCCGCAAGTCGTGACGGCCACGATCGCGTTACCCGGCGTTGCGCCGGGATGCCGCTTGAGAAACTCCGGATTCATCGGCTTGGTCGACCCATAAGAATCCCGCGGCCAGGCCATTGCATGGGCTGCCGTCTCGCTGAAATCGAGGGTCCGCGCACGCATTGATTCCCAGGATGCATCGGAATGCGGCGCAGCGAGCGCTCTTCTGCGTGGCCGCCGCGGCGCATTCGAATCACAACTCGGTGCGCTCCAGGGCTGCCGGGGAGGCGGGCGGTGTCCTACGCCCGCATTCCCGGCTACGTTATGGCAACTGGGGTTCCGCGCACCTCCGATGTCTCCAAAATGAGACGGCGGTCTCGGAGATCGCGGAAGTGGTGCGCAAAACTCTCAAAAATAATCGCCGGGGAATCATTGCGTGATCCGATCGAGGACAGCGACGGAGGACTCAGCTATCCCGAAGCTCACGGCTGCCGTGCGCTATCTCGAGGAACAGTTGAGCGCGAGCGGTGTCAAACTCCTTCCGTCGAGAGAATGCCTGAAGGATCTTGCGCTCGATGCGATCGATGCAACCCGTCGAACTCAGCGGCAGGGCGAGTCCTACATCACGTGTGTCTGCCGGCATCTGGACGCGAGAGTGCGGTTCATCATCCTATGGACGAGTACTGACGAAGCGTTTGATCAGGCGGTCTGGCGCGAGCTGGCCGGGATCGCCCGCAAGCACGCATTGGCGCGCCCATGGAGCTCGCAGTGCAATTCTCCAGCGGGGCGATGAGCTCGTTTTCGCTGCGTCGGAAATAGGAGGGCTCGTGGCGCGCAGCGACCGCGTGGTGTCTGGATATGATTTCCTCGACCGGCACGCCGAAGTCATCGAGCGGCTCGTGCCGGGGATTCGGGCGGTGGCGTTCTTCGACGCCCGAGGCAGACCCCTGAAAGGTCACGGGCCGGTACCGCTTACGCAAGTTCGCCTGCAGGTTCGCTCCGTCCTCAAATCCACTGCCATCGGGTCAGGCCGCCGCCCGGTGGGCGCCGTGCTGCCGGTCACTGATTCCGAGCGCGCGGTAGCGTTCCTTCTGTACGCAGGAAGCGGAACCCGTGGACCGAATCGAACGGCATATCCCGTCGCGGGGGTGTGTCTGATTGTCTTTCACGTCACCGCTGGCGGGGAGTGTCCGCCCGTCGAGACCCTGCAGGCGCAGCTCGAACCGGCGCTGGCCTGCGTCGGGGATCACCTGGCGCGGTACGCCGCAGAGAACCGAGGATGCGCTGCGGACGAGGGCGTGCGTGATCTCGAGTGGCTGTATGAGGTCACATCGCCCGTTCCCCATCGAGGCGCAGCTCAGCCCCGCTCCGATCACGGTGAGCGACTGGCGAAGCTGGTGGGCGCCACGGTAGCGCATCTGGAATGCGCGCTGTGCGCGCTCGTGGTGCCGGAGAGACACTTGCGAATTATCCACACCGCTGAGGCGGCCTCTGGCGCCGAGGATGCGCTCCGGCGTCTCGCACCACCGGTACTCAGCTGGATTCAGAACAAGAATCGACCCCTGGTGGTTAATAAGACGACGACCTGGAACAGGGGCGCCGCGGCGAGGGGCGCACCCTTGGCCGTGAGACTCCTTGCGGTGCCCGTGAACGGGCACGGGAGCCTACCGGCGGGCGCGCTGATGCTGCTGGGCCCGGAGGATGCGCCCGAATTTACCCGAAGACATCTGTCGCTGGTCAAGCTCTTGGGCCGTCACGTGGCGTGCCTGCTCGAGACGGACTTCGATGTCCTGACGGGCCTGCACACCCGCTCGAGCGCGCAACTCCATGTGGCATGCTGGGAGCAGGCGACACCTCAACCGCCAGGCCCGCACAGTGTGATCTTCCTCGGCATCGACCGGTTGGGCATCGTCAATGACACCCTGGGGTTCGATGCCGGAGACGCGCTCATCGTTCGCGTGGCGCAGCTTCTCGCGCCGCCGCATCTGCCGCCCGATGCCGTGGCGGCGCGCATCTCGAGCGACAAATTTGCGATCGCGCTGCCCCGTGTGGACGCCGATGCGGCCGCCGACACGGCCCGAGCTCTACAGCAGGCCGCGGCACAGCTGTCGCCCGCTTCGGCGGCGGGCGAGGAGCCGGTGTCCTTGAGCTGCGGTATCGCCTGTTTCACCGGTGCGCAAGAGTTCCCGAGCGCCCTCGCGCTTGCCCAGCTCGCCTGCCGGAGCGCCAAGGATCACGGGCGGGGGGGCGTCGAGATCTATCAGGACGATGATGATTCGATGATCCGGCGTAAATCCGACTCCATCGCTGTCATCCGGCTGCGCGAAGCGCTCCAGAATGACCGCTTCACCCTGGTTGCGCAGCGGATCATGCCGCTGCAGGGACGGGGTGACCCGGAGGGCTTCGAGCTGCTGCTGCGCTCGCCAAACGAAGATCACGCGCCCGCGGATCTGCTCTCCGCAGCGCATCGCAGCCAGCTGGCTCCGGCGCTCGACCTGTGGGTCGTCGAGCACGCACTCGCCGGTGCGGCTCCGCACCGCTCGGCACTGCTCGCGGCAAACGTCTCGTTATCGATCAACATCACGGGCCCTTCTCTGACGGATGCGACGTTCCTCGAGCGCATCGAGCGGCTGATTCGCCGCTCGCGAATTGCCCCCGCACTGATCACCTTCGAAATCACTGAGACCATCGCGGTGCTGAATCTCACAAAGGCTATCCAGTTCGTTCGCGAACTGCGGGCCATGGGTTGTCGTTTTGCGCTCGATGACTTCGGTACGGGTACCAATTCTCTGAAGAATCTGACGAACCTGCCGGTCGACCACATCAAGATCGATGGCAGCTTCGTCACCGACATTCTCAGCAATCCCCAGTCGATTGCCTTGGTGCGCGCGATCGTGAGTCTCACCCGCGATCTCGGTATTGGCACGGTTGCAGAGTACGCCGAGAACGCGCGGATCATCGAACGATTGCGTGAGCTCGGCGTGCAGTACGCACAAGGGTACGGCGTGGAAAAGCCGCGTGCATTCAAAGATGTGCTCAACGAGTTGAGCGCGAGAGAGTCCCAGAAGAACGCGGTCTTGGGCCGCGAGGTCTAGATCGAGCGGTCGCGGCGCGTCTCAAATTTCCTTGTGCGTCAGATCGTCGCGTTTGCCTGCGCACGCGACATCCTATTGTTCGACGGTCCACGGCGGAAAGCGACCCGAGTTTAATCTGTAAGCGAGCAGTGCTTTGGGCACAAGACTCGCCCGGCGAGATTCCAACGTCGGCCGGTCGGGGCGACTGCGCCGATGCCCCCGTGCCGCCGGCGTTGGACACCGCGGTGGCGCGAACCCGGCCGTCCCGCGAACGAAGGCGACTGTCCCTGGGGCCCTCCATGTCCATGCACTCGATGTGGCCTACCCCGCACAGCAGGACAGCTGTTTCACGTCCTTTGTGAATGTCTGGGCCGCGAGCTTGAGCCCTTCGACCATCGTCAGGTACGGAAAGAGCTGGCTCGAGAGATCGGTGACGGTCATGCGCTGGTGGATGGCGAGTGCGGCCGCCTGAATCAGCTCTCCAGCTTCTTGCGCGACCGCCTGGACGCCGAGCAGTCGGCCAGTGCCGGCCTCGACGACGATTTTTATGAAGCCGCGGGTATCGAAATTCACGAGTGCGCGCGGCACATTATCGAGCGTGAGGGTGTGGCTGTCGGTTTCGATGCGCTCGTGCTGCGCCTCCTGCTCGCTGTAGCCCACGGTCGCCACCTGCGGGTCGGTGAAAATCACCCTCGGCATCGTCGTGAGGTCCAGCGTCGCGTGGGCGCCCGTCATGTTGATCGCGGCGCGGGTACCGGCGGCTGCGGCGACGTAGACGAATTGCGGCTGGTCAGTGCAGTCGCCAGCGGCATATATCCCCTCAGCGCGGGTCCGCATGCCCAGGTCAATCTGGATCGCCCAATTGGCATTGACAACGACGCCGGCGGCTTCGAGTGCGAGGCTGCGCGTATTGGGCGTGCGGCCCGTTGCGATCAGCAGACGATCCGCCCGCCGCTCGCCGCTTGGGATCGTCAGCACGAATTCCCCGTCTCGGTTCGTCACCCGACTGGCCTCAGTGTGTTCCAGGACTTCGATGCCCTCGGCGCGAAAGGCCGCCGTGAGCGCCTCACCCATGGCCGGGTCTTCTCGCCAAAGCAGGGTGCTGCGCGCGAGGATCGTGACCCGACTGCCGAACCGGGCGAAAGCCTGTGCGAGCTCCACGGCCACGACAGATGAGCCGATCACGGCCAGGTGCTTCGGAATGGCATTGCTCGCCAACGCTTCGGTCGACGTCCAGTAGGGTGTGTCCTTGAGGCCGGGAATGGGCGGCACGGCCGCGCTGGCTCCCGTGGCGATCAGGCACCGATCGAAGGCCACCGTGCGCTCGCCGCCTGCATTCAGCCGCACCGTGAGGCTGTGGCCGTCCCTGAAGCGGGCTTCGCCGTGCAGCACTGTGATGGCGGGATTGCCGGCGAGCACGTTTTCGTATTTGGCCTGACGCAGCTCCTCGACCCGCGCCTGCTGCTGCTCGAGCAGCCGCTCGCGCAGGATGATGGGCTGTGTGGGCGGCAGGCCGGCGTCGAAGGGGCTCCCGCGGCGCAGATGGGCAATGTGGGCGGCGCGGATCAGGATCTTCGAGGGCACGCAGCCGACGTTGACACAGGTGCCTCCGAGAGTGCCGCGCTCGATCAAGGTGACGTGCGCGCCCTCCTCGGTGGCCTTCAGCGCCGCCGCCATCGCCGCGCCACCACTGCCGAGGATGGCAATGTGCAATCCCCCCGCGCCGTGGCCGGACATGGCGTTCGGCGGCGCAGATTCCCGTACTTGGCCAAGAAATCCGTCCGGGGCTTGCCGGAACGGTGTGTCGGCCAGCTTCGCCCGATAACCGAGCCCGGTCACTGCGGCGATCAGGGCATCGGGCGAGGTGCCAGCGCCGAGGGCGACCCGGGCGCGGCCCTGGGTGTAGGAGACTTCGGCCGAGCGCACGCCCGGGACCTGCTCCAGCGCGTGCTTGACGTCGACGGCACAGGACTCGCAGGTCATGCCGGTGATGTCGAGCGGTGTCATGAGAGTGGTTCCTCGTCAGATCCCTGAGAGTCTCAACGAGTCACCCGTCCACCGACGGTTGACACGTCGGCGCGGCACAGCGTCGCACCGGTGGCGAGACCAGATCCCATACCGATACAGCGAGCATGAAGGCGAGCCCGACGTAAAGCAGCGGCGCCGTCCCCATGTGGGCGAAGCGCATCAGGAGCGCCGCCGAGAGCACCAGCAGTGGCCCGATGAGCCCGAGTACGAGGCGTCGGATCTGGCGGTGGCTCCGCCAGCCGAGCGCATTCGCGGCGAACGCCAGCAACGCAAAGAGCGGAATGAGCGTGGTGATGAATAGACTCTCCCAGCGTGTGAGGAAACCGAGACCGATAGCCGCGCCGAGACTGGCCAGCGCCGGGAAACAGGCCGCGCAACCCATCGCCGAGATGAAGCTGCCGAGAAATCCCGCCTTATCCGCGATTCGTGTCGCGAGTGCCATGGGCTGTTCTCCTCGTTCCGGTGTTGAGCCGGTTACCGCTCGACCGTCGACGGATAGCCGGCATTCCGGGTCGCCGCCGTCAGCGCGCCGACGGTGGTCTTCGAGTCATCGAATGTGACGACCGCGTCCTTCTTCGCCAGACTCACCTCGATCTTGCGGACGCCGGGGACTTTCGACAGCGCTTCTTTGACCGTGACCGGGCACATTGCACAGTGCATGCTCGGAATGGCCAGTGTGACGGTTCGGGTGGCGGCCCACACCGGAGCGACGACGCCGACGAGCGCGATTGCGGCAAGCAGCTTTTTCATGACGAACTCCTTACTTCAATGAAACAGGGGGCTTCAATAGAACAGGGGTGCGGCGTACGGGAAGGCGAATGCGATCACAATCAACGTGGCCACGCACCAGAAAATGACCTTGTAGATGCTCCGGACATGCGGCATGGCACAAACCTCACCAGGCGTGCAGGCCCTCGCCGGCCGAAAAATGCGCCACCACGCGAAGAACAAGGCGATCAGCGCGGCGCCGAGGAAGAATGGGCGGTCGGGCTCGAGCCGCGTCAAGTTTCCGATCCAGGCGCCACTCACGCCCAGCAGCACGAGGACGAGCGGTCCGAGACAGCAGGTCGAGGCCAGGATCGCCGCCAGCCCGCCGAGAGCGAGGCTGGCCATTCTGACCGCGGGTTGTTGGGCCGGGGGTTCTCCGCGCATGCCGTACCTCTTGCGATTTCCCGTATTGGGGATACCTTAAGACCGTACTCGACTACGGAGTCAATATGCTCGAGTCCTATACCATCGGAGCCCTGGCAAGACAGGCCAGCGTCAATGTGGAGACGATCCGCTACTATCAACGCCGGGGGCTCATCGGGGAGCCGCGCCGCCCGCCCGGCGGAATCCGCCGCTACGGCGAGCCCCACGCCGAGCGACTGCGATTCATCCGGCAAGCCCAAGCACTCGGCTTCAGCTTGGAGGAGGTGAAGGAACTCCTCGCGCTCGAGGACGGCCAGCATTGCCGAGAAGCCGAACGACTGGGCGCCATCAAATTGGCTGCGGTACGGGAGCGGCTGGGTCAGTTGCGGCGGGTCGAGCGAGCACTCGCCGCGCTCGTCGACCAGTGTCACCGCAATGCACGGAGAGTGCGCTGCCCGCTGATGGCGGCGCTGGGAGCTGGGCGGGCAGTCAATCCTCACGCGCAGCGCTCGGACGGGGGAGAGTAGTCAGGAGCGCTCAGGCGCCGGCCGGGATCTCGGCGCGGAATGCGCGGATGGAATCAGCGTGCGGCCCTCGATTCCAGCCGCACGCCCCCAGAAGCGGGGGACACTGGCTGCCCATCGGCACTCGCATCGCGGCGCAGAAGTATGGCGGGCAAGTGCTGCACACCGGCGGCGCCGAGTTCCAAGAGCGCGCCGCGCGCATGTGCGCCAGGCTGAATATCCGCGTCATGAATCCGGATCTGGCTGCGATTGTTCGGGATGCACGGCAGCAGCAGCCCTTCGATCATCGCGCGTGGGCCGTGGCCAGCCAGCGCGTGCGCGAGGGGTGGGAGCGCGAAGGACAGGGGGCTGCCGCCCGCGAACGGCGGGCGGTCGAAGGACGGCAGGAGGTCGCGACCCAGGAGCCTCAGACCACCGAATGGCTCTCGGGGAAGGCTGGGTCAGCGACTCCGCAGCAGCCCGACGCGCCGATCGTACAACGCTCCGCCGCGTCATCGGGCGGTCAAAGGGTGGAATCGACGATGGCCGGCCGAACGAGAGACAGGGATGGTAGCGACGGTGGCCGGCCCCGAGAGCAACCTTGCCGGCGCCGGTAGAAGTCGTCGCAGCGCGGGAGCGCGGAGATCGGCGCGATGCTCGCTTCGGGCGCGACGAGGGACGCTGAGCGGTCTGCGGATGCGGCGCACCGAAACAGCGGCCATGGTGACGCTCGCACTGTTGCAGCAGCGCGACGGCGACCACTGAAGCCCCGCTCAAGGCTGCAGCCGGGTCACGCGCCACGGTTCCGGTTCGAACGTCTCGCCGGTCGCGGTCGGTCGCCGGGTCCAGAGCAGTCGGTCGTGAATGCGCGCCGCGCCCTCCACCCACAGCTCGACCGATTCGGCCCAAAGACGGTAGCCGCCCCAATGGGGTGGTCTGGGGATCACCCCCGCGAACGGCGCGCGCATTGCGTAGTCCGGCACCGGCGCTCCGAAGCGTTCAGCCGTCGCCGCGAGCGCCCACTCAAGCGCCTG
Organism: Pseudomonadota bacterium; assembly: GCA_021797465.1. Lineage (GTDB taxonomy): Bacteria > Pseudomonadota > Gammaproteobacteria > Steroidobacterales > Steroidobacteraceae > 13-2-20CM-66-19. Next base: position 8,191 of record JAJZZR010000113.1, read on the forward strand.
CCGGGATTCGGTGGGCTCGCTCTGTGCGCTCGCCCACGCCCCGACCCGGCTCTGCCAGGGGCGAGAGGCGAAATAGGCATCGCTCTCGGCCGACGGTGCGGTGACCACCGGTCCCTCGATGCGTACCTGCCGATGCAGCCCATCCCAGTGAAAGACCGCGGCCGCGCGACCGTTGGCCGCGAGCTCGCGCCCCTTGCGGGACTGGTAGTTGGCGTAGAAGGTGAGGTAGCCGGGCTCGACCGACACGCCTTTGCAGAGCATGACGCGCGCCGACGGACGTCCTTCGGCATCGCACGTGGCCAGGACCATGGCGTTCGGATTGGGTTGCACCCGGTGGTTGCGCGCTTCGGCGAGCCACCGCTCGAGCACGGCGAGTGGCTCGGCCGGCGGAGCTCCGGCGGACAGTTCATTGGGCATGGTCATGGGCGTCATGGTACGGAATTCGGCCTCCCCGCAGGCGTGAGTCAATTTGCCGCGGAGATGTGTATATCTCCGTATTGACCCGGAGAAGTCACCGCAACGAGAATTTCACACTTTTACAATCCAACGACAACCTGTTGATGCATCTCCCCGCGGATCGGGAAAATCTCCTGGCGCAAGCGGGCGACTGCGCCCTCATCGTTGGCGAATCGGGTTCCATTCTGTTCGCCACCGATCCAGCCTGCCGTCTGCTCAAATATGCGCCCTGTGAGCTCGACGGTCAGACTGTCGAGTCCCTCATGCCCGAACGGTATCGCATCGCGCACATCAGCCACCGCCTGCGCTTCACGGACGAACGCCGTATGCGACCGATGGGAAACGGTCTCCCGCTGGTCGCTCTCTGCAAGGACGGTACTGAGCTCCCGGTGGACATTCGCTTGAATCCGGTTCAGCGTGGGTTGGTGACCCTCATTGTCGTGGGATTCCAGGTGCGAGAATCCGGCCCCTCCCTCAGATGAATCCGATCCACCGTCGGCTGGCGGTCGCCTGGTAGCATCCCCGGATGCTCGAGGTCCGAGTGGCCAGTCCCCTGGGCCGCGAGAGCCGGGGTACGGGCGGGCGCGACGAGGCAGACGCAGCACGACTTATCGCGACTCGCGGTCCTTCTTCCCGCGCGCCGCTTTGATCTCCTCGCTCAACCGCCGCAGGTCATCCAGCGTGCGCTTCCTGGGGCGGGACTGAGCGTCCGCCGGCAGTGTGGATTTGTTGTATGGATCGTGCGCCGATGCAGGGTCCGGCCCGTGCGCGCCGTCGCAGCTCAAGTCCGACCCGATCTTCCTGAGACGTCCGGTATCGATGTCACGGTCGAATCGGCCGGTCTCGCTCTGCCATTCCCAGGCGGCATTTCCCCGCTCATCGAATGCGACCCGCCCGGAGGGCTTGCGTGTCTTTTTATGGGTGCTCATCTCACAGCGCTTCTCAGGGACAGGATGTTGCAGTGACTGGATCTGAGGCTGGAAAGGTGACTATACGAGGGTATCCGAAGTTCCCGATGACAAATGACAGCATGACGGCGGCACCAGGGAATCCCTGTTCTCGGACCGAGTCTAATAAGGTGGTTGATTGAACTTGATGAACCGGCGCGCGCGGTAGGAGCTCGACACGTGCCGACGCCCAATGCAGGAAGAGTGCGCTGCCCGCTGATCGCGGCGCTGGGGGCCGGGCGGATGGTCAATTCTCGCGAGCAGAGCTCGCACGGGTGATGGCAATCACGAGCGGCGGGGAATTCGAGTGGAAAGCACGGACGAAGTGGAGCTCGACACTCAACCCTGCCGCTGCGATTGCGCCACTCGCGGGAGTGGTTAGGCTGGGATGCCGTAGGTAATGCGCCCGAGCAGGTCTTCGACGCGGTCAGCGCCGTCGGGGGTCTGCGCGACCGCAATGGGTCTCTCGCCGTGCAGTTCCCGATGCGGGGTCGTGAGAAACCGTGCCGCATCCTCCTCGAACAGCTCCAGAGCTTGAGCGCAAACTTTGGCGAGGTGGGCCGGCATATCCGGCGGCGGCGAAACGAGCAGCGACGTCACGCAAGTCAGCAGCTCGTTTTCGCGTTCTCGCACTGCGGCCAGTTCCATAAGAATCGCAGCGAGGCGGTTACCAGCTTCGATAGTCATGGCTCAATCCAGACCCGTGTGTGCAGGGGATCAGAGCGCTTCCAACCCCGAGTTAGAAACATCATGTTATGTATTTTTGGCCGATCAGTGCATCCAGGCCGTCAGCCGTGTTCTCCATGCCCGAGTGCGAAATTCTTGCGCCATGGCGCGCGGAAGGGCAAGCTCATCCGTTGAAGCAAATTCCGGGACGAAGACTCTCCCTGCAACAGACGCGTCCGCGTGGCGCGAGAGGGGGTCAGCAACTTACGCACCAACCGAATACTTGAGCTCAACAATCCTGGTTCGGGGAAGAGGCACAGCAGACCCGTACGCCTCATCGTACGAATCCGCCGCGGCGACAGAGACGTTCTTCGGCGCATCTGTTGTCGCACTTAGTATCTGCGCCTTCCTGATCCCGCGTCAAGAATCGGGCAGGTCCCCGAGGGTGAAGTATTGTCCGCCGGAGCGTTGGACGCTCGTCCGCGCTTCGGACGGCCGATTGGGGTTGCGCGTCCGGCGCGCCGCCTCGAAGGGGATCGTATGCAACCACCACGTAATGTCCGCACTCGGCGCACCGCTGGGAAAGAAAGCGCGGCACGCGAGCTTGATGCCGAACCGACTTCGGTCACCGAGGCAGCCCCTTGGCCCGTCTCAGCGCACCCGGAGGACATTCCGTTCTCGCCGGCAACGCGCCTCAGGCTCGGTGCCACTGCGGTGCAGTTGGTCCATGCTCTCTCGCTCGATCGGCTGCTGGTCAAGGACCTCGAAACGGGTGAGACACGCATCGTCGCGCGGGCTGGGGTGAGGCGCATCGAGGCGCGCCCCGACGAGCGCGAGCCACGTCCGAGTGCCGTTTCGAGCATCACTGACGAGCAGCTGGCTCAGCTGACGGTCCGCGAGCAGTTGTTGAAGCCCTACGCTGATGGACGCGAGCTGACCGGCGAAGAGGCCCGTCGCTTGGGGAAGACCGTCGGCGTCTCCTCGCGCACCGTACGCCGGTGGCTGCGGCGCTACCAGCGCGCAGGCGACATCATGGGACTCCTGCCGGGTCGGCGCGGCGTGCAACCGGGGCACCGGAGACTCGATCCGGCCGTGGACGCCATTATTCGCTTCGCCGTCGAAGGGCGGCTCAAGCGCAGCGGGAACTGCTCCGTCCGGTCGGTGTACGAGGCGATTCGCGGCGACTGCGAGGCCATCGGGAAGGTGGCTCCGGCGCGGGAGACCATCCTCGAGCGGATCAAACGGATGAAGGCCGATCCGGAGGTTCTGCCGGCCCACGTAGCGCGGGAGGTTCGGGGCAGACGGCGCTTGGTGCGCGGTTCCGCTGATGCCCCCCACGCACTCTCCCGCGTTGAGATTGATCATACGCTCGTCGATACGCATATCGTCGATGCCCGGGACCGCGGACCGCTGGGACGTCCCTGGCTCACGATCGCGATCGATGTCTGTACCCGCGTCATCACCGGATTTGTGCTCACGCTCGAGGCGCCGAGCCGCTTGAGTGTGGCGCTCTGTCTTCGCCACGCGATCTATCCCAAGGAGGACTGGCTGAAATCGATCGGCGCGAGGGGGCCTTGGCCAGTTTTTGGCCGACCCCGATACGCCTACACCGATAATGGGCGGGATCTTCGCTCGGCTTCCTTTCAGATGGGCTGCAAGCGCCAGCACATCGAGAACGGCTATCGGCCCGCTCGCACGCCGCGATTCGGCGGCAGCATCGAGCGCCTGATCGGCACGTTCATGCGACGGATGCGTCTCATTCCCGGCAACACGTTTAACGAAATACTCGGCAAGCGCAGTCCGTACCCGGCTCAGCAGGCGGTCCTGACCTTGGAGGACCTCGAGCTCTGGTTCACCAACGAGATCACGGCTTACCATCACGAGCGCCACAGCACCCTCGGTATGGCCCCTCTTGCCGCCTGGGAAGCCGCGTGGCGCACACCGCACGGCGTGGTGGTGCCCCCGCACCCTGCCGACCCCCACACACTCTTTACGGATCTGCTCCCGCATGCGCTGCGAGCGGTCAAACCGGTCGGTATCGATTGGCACTGCCTGCGCTATCGCGGCGATGCCCTGGCGCCGTACGTCGACCCCGACATCAAGCGCGTTGTGCGCATTGATCCGCGCGACATCTCCTCGATCTGGCTCGACCTGCCGCAGGGCGGGCACCTTCAGGTTCCGTGGGTGAATGCGGCCTGGCCGCGCCTGTCGCTCTGGGAGTGGAACGAGATCCGCGCCCGGGATGGCCGACGCGCAAAGGGCGCGGATCCCGAGCTCGTTCGACAGTGTCTTGCGGACAACGATGCGCTGATCGCGGCACGGGCGGACCGAGGGGAGCTTCGGGCACGCCGGCGCCGGGCCCGTGTCGAGCGCTGGCGTTCAGATGAGACACGACAGAACGCGGCGCCGTCGGCGCCGGCAACTCAACCGCGCACGCGCCTTTCGAACCAGAAGCGGGGCGAGCGCGGCGGGAAGGTTCCGGGTCAAGTGCCCCGGTTGCCGCCGCTGCCGCGCACGCAGCTCGAGGTGACACGCACCTCGGTGGAAAGTCCCGTCCCCTTCGAAGTGTTGGAGTAGTGCGATGGAAGAGGATACCGCCCAGTCCCGACCCGACCCATCGTCCAAGAATGCGCCGCGGTCGGCCGCCGCGCGCGCCCGCAAGGATGCGCGCGGCCGACCGGCCCGGGGCGTAAGAGTCCGTTCGCACTCCCTTGACACGCCGTTGGCCGCGGGGATCGACGCGACGCACGAGGAGACCTGGCCGCACCTCGACCCGGTCATCCACTCCATCGCCGCCGAGGACGATCTCGCGCGTGCGCGCCATATCCTCAAGGACCTGTACGTCAGTCACCCGCCCGCCCAGCAGGTGGAACGGCAGATCGAACAGCTGATCCGGCTGCCGCGACGCATTCGCATGCCGGGGCTGTTTCTCTGCGGCGATTCGGGCATGGGCAAGACGCACCTGTTGCGTCGCATTGAGCGGCGGCACCCCGAACGCGATGACCCGACGACGAAGCGGCACATCCGCCCGGTGCTTTACGCGCAGGTGCCGGCCGCCCCGACGGTGCGCACGCTGCGGCGAACCCTGATCGATGAGGCGAACATTGCGTTTCTGGACCACCCGGCGAAACCGTTGCCCCAATCGGTGCTGCGCCGGGGCCTGGCGGCGGCGGGCACCGAACTCATCGTGCTCGATGAGATCCACAACATCGAGCACATGGACGGCAAACAGCGAACGTGGCTGCGGGACTGGATACGCTGTCTCTCGAACGAAACGCAACGTCCGATCGTGCTCGCGGGCACCGAGGAGTTCGAATCCGCCCTCCTGAGCGACCGGCAGCTCTCGAGCCGCTATCCGATCGTGCGGCTCCCGCGATGGTCCGCGGGCCCTGAGCTCGCGGCCTTCCTGCAGGGCTACGAGCGGGCGTGCCCGCTGCGCCTCGCCTCCCGCCTTTCGGATCCCGCGGTGATGCACGCGCTGCTGCAGGAGACCGAAGGCATCACCGACTCGATCATCCGCTGCTTGCAGGCGGCAGCGCTGGTTGCGATCCGCGAGGGGACCGAGCGCATCGTCCCGGAGTATTTGAGTTGGTGGCGCGATCCGCCGTTGCTCTCGTACTACGAGGCGGCAGAGGCGGAGCCCGAAAACGTGATCCTCGCGCGAGCCTGGCTCCGAGACGAACGCCGGGCGCCGCCGCCGCTGGCGCCGCCCGGGCGCGCGCGCAATCGCGCCACGCTGTGGACGATATGAAAGGGCTGCGACGGACCGTGCTCGCGCGCGCACCGCTGCGGCCCCGGGCGCGGCTCGCCCTCGCGCCCCGGCTGCACGCGAACGAGACGCTCACTTCCTGGCTCGAGCGCTTCGCCGGCGCCTACGGCATGACGGTACGGGAATTTGTGCTCTGGCTGGGTTACCCGGATTTTCTGGGATACGCTCAGGCGCCCTACGATCTGGATGTGTCTCAGCCGCCGGATCTGGCCGCAGTGCTGGGCGCACACGCCGGTCTCGATGCACAACGCATCGCGGCGCATCGCATGAGAGGCTCCGATGCCCTGCCGCCTGAGCGTCGACGCGTGTTCTGTCCTGAGTGCTGGGCGGAGGAGGGCGCCTACCGGCGCTTCGAATGGGCACGGGGCTGGTCGCTCGTATGCCCTCGTCATCGTCGAGTCTTGCGCGAGCGGCCACGACCCAAGGGCCCATTGGTCCGCTGGCATGAGGAGTCGTGGAGCGAGTTCTATCGGGATGCGAGTGCCTGGGGGGATCTGCGCCCCTCGTGGCAGAGCGAAGAGTGGCAGTGGATCTGTGCAAACCTGGGTGTCGACCCGCATGCGGAATTCCTGCGCGCTTGGCCGTGGCTCCTCGAGCTCTCGGGAGCGCCCAACCGGCGCAGCAGTGCGCCCGAGGTCAAACAGGACCTCGCGCTCTACGGGATGATCCGGTTCTGGCAGGCCTCGTTGTTGCAGGCACTCGATGCGTCGATTCCGCAGGAGGATCTCATGACCGATACCTCGGGTGGCCACATCTGCGATGTGCGCACGCCCGACGTGCCGCACCGGATCCGCTTGCTGGCCGGCACGGTCGCGCGGCACCTCTGGGTGCGGCTTACGGAGGGGCACTGGCGGTGTGGCCGGCACGAGACTCTCGAGCGAGTCCTGAACGAGCCGGGACGCTGGAACGACGAGGAGTGGTGGCTCGAGCAGCGCCTGCGGACCTGGCCGGTCGCGTTGCAAGCCTCGGGCCGAGAGCTCTTTCGACGGACGGATCCCTTCGTGCAGCTGCCGCCCTGGGAGCGCTGCCGCCAGTGCGTTC
>JAJZZR010000376.1 GCA_021797465.1 Pseudomonadota bacterium
TCACTCATGGCGGGATTCCTACATCAGGGATGCGTGTCCCGAACCGGTGTCGATCCGGGTGCCTGACCCAGACACCCGCAATCGAGACCACCTTGCTACCGGATCCGCGTCGTGCAGGCCGCCCGCCGGCTCGCTCGCGCGCATCGCCGCGGGCTCCATCGGGATCGTAACCCCGTTCAGCGCCTGCGGACGGTGCGCCCCGCGGATTTGCGGGCGGCGGCCCGGTGCGCCGGCTTGCCCGCCCGTTTGACGACCGTCTTCGTCACCTTTCCGAGCGCCTTTTTCGCCGTCTTTCGCGCCGCTTTCTGCGCCGTCTTAGGCGTGGACCGCTGCGCGGCCGGCTTGCGGGCCGCCGGTGTCTTCTTCGCCGCCGGTTTCGCGGCGGGCTTGACCGCAAGCCGCGGCGCGACCGGGATCCGCTGGGCCGCGCGAGCGCGGCGGCGGCGCAGCAGGTCGCTCATCGCGCTGCCGAGCTCGGCGGGCGACTTCACCGTCCGCACACCCGCGGCCTCGAACGCCGCGTATTTTTCGGCCGCGGTGCCCTTGCCGCCGGCGACGATCGCCCCGGCATGACCCATGCGCTTGCCGGCCGGCGCGGTCACGCCGGCGATGTAGGCCACCACCGGCTTGCGGACGAATCGATGGATATAGCGGGCCGCCGCCTCCTCGTCGCTGCCGCCGATCTCTCCGACCAGGATGATGCCCTCGGTGCCCGGATCGCGCTCGAACAGCTCCAGCACGTCGACGAAGTTCAGTCCGCGCACCGGATCACCGCCGATGCCGACACAGGTGCTCTGGCCGAGTCCGATACGGGTGGTCTGATAGACCGCCTCGTAGGTCAGCGTGCCGGAGCGGGACACGATCCCGACCGTGCCCTTCTTGTGGATGAAGCCCGGCATGATGCCGATCTTGCACTCGTCGGGCGTGATGACCCCGGGGCAGTTCGGCCCGACCAGCCGCGTGGGCGATCCGGCCAGGGCCGCCTTGACGCGCACCATGTCGTTGACCGGCACGCCCTCGGTGATGCACACGGCGAGCTCGATGCCCGCATCGGCCGCTTCCAGGATCGCGTCGGCCGCGCCCGCCGCCGGAACGTAGATCATGCTCGCGGTTGCACCCGTGTCGCGCACCGCGTCCCTGACGGTATCGAACACGGGCAGGTCGAGATGCTTCTGCCCGCCGCGTCCCGGGGTCACGCCCCCGACCAGCTGCGTGCCGTAGGCCAGGGACTGCTCCGAATGAAACGTGCCCTGCTTGCCGGTGAATCCCTGGCAGATCACTTTGGTCTGTTTGTTGACTAGAATGCTCATGCGTCGATGCCTTTACGCTTGTTCCAACGCGCCGCTCAGGCGGCGCGGCCTGCGGCGAGCGCCACGACTTTGCGCGCCGCGTCGGTCAGATCGGTGGCCGGCGTGATCGTGAGGCCGCTGCCGGAGAGCACCTCGCGCGCCTTCTCGGCGTTGGTGCCCTCGAGCCGCACGACCACGGGGACCTTGACGCCGACGCTCTTCACGGCATTGACCACGCCATCGGCGATCATGTCGCAACGGACGATGCCGCCGAAAATGTTGACCAGAACGGCGCGCACCTTCGGGTTGGAGAGAACGAGCTGGAAGGCGTGCGTGACGCGCTCGCTGGTCGCGCCTCCGCCGACGTCGAGGAAGTTCGCCGGCTGCCCGCCATGCAGCTTGATCAGGTCCATGGTGGCCATCGCGAGACCGGCGCCGTTGACCATGCAGGCGATGTCGCCCTCGAGCGAGACGTAATTCAACTCGTGCTCGCTGGCGCGCCGCTCCATCGGATCTTCCTGACTCGGGTCGCGCAGCGCCGCGAGGTCCGGATGGCGGAACACGGCGTTGGCGTCGATGTTGAACTTCGCGTCGAGCGCGAGCAGCGCTCCGGAGCGAGTCACGATCAGCGGGTTGATCTCGAGCAGACTCGCATCCAGCTCCTGGTAGATCCGATAGAGCGCGAGCGCGATGTGCTGGAACTGTTTGATCTGCTCGCCCGCCAGGCCGAGTCCGAAGGCGAGCTGCCGCGCCTGGAAGGGCTGCATGCCCGCCGCCGGATGCACGGTGGTGCTCAGGATCTGCTCGGGGGTCTTCTCGGCGACCTCCTCGATCTCCATGCCGCCGGCGCTCGAGGCGATCAGCGCGATACGCCCCTTCTCACGGTTGAGCGTCAGGGACAAATAGATCTCCCGGGCGATCTGCGAGCCGCATTCGACGTAGACCTTCTCGACCGGCAGCCCCTCCGGACCGGTCTGCCGGGTGGCGAGCCGGGTGCCGAGCATGCCGGCCGCCGCGCTGCGCACCGCCTCGAGGTCGCGCGCCAGCTTCACGCCGCCGGCCTTGCCGCGACCGCCGGCGTGCACCTGCGCCTTGACGACCCATACCGCTCCGCCGAGCGCCTCGGCCGCCGCGACCGCCTCCTCGGGGGTACTGGCGGGCCGGCCGGCGGGCACGGGAATACCGTATTTCCTGAACAGCGCTTTGGCTTGATATTCGTGCAGGTTCATCTTTGAGCTCTTGAGGTCCTGGCCGGAGGCGTAAAGCGGTGGATTCTCGCCAAAAAGCCCGGCCCCCGCCAATAAATCACGCTTAATGACGCTCACGCTGCGACGCCCATCGCGCCGCGCCGCGACCGTCGGTGCTAGAGTCCGCGCCGGTCTGTCACCTCCCGCCCGCCCCACTCATGCCGGCCAGCGCCGCGACCGCCCCATCCGCTCCCGCCGATCTGGCCCGCCGCATCGGCGGCTGGCTCAGCCTCTATCGGCTGTTGGTGCCGGCGGCCCTGATCGGCACGCGGGTGCTCGCCGGCACCTCGTTCATACCGGTGCCGCACCCGGATCTGTTCATTGGCGCCTGCGCGGGCTACTTCGCCGCCGCCCTCACCCTGGTCGTGCTGCAGGGCCTGCGCGGCGCGCAGCCGCTGATCCAACCGCTCCCCAACTCGGTACTCGACTCCGCGGCCGTCGGGCTCATTCTCTATGCGAGCGGCGGCGTCGCCAGCGGACTGGGGATGCTGCTGGCCCTGCCGGTGCTCGCCCTCTCACTGCTGGCCCAGCGGCGCGACGGGCTGCTCATCGCCGCCGGCGCGACCGCCGCGGTGCTCGCCCCGCAGGTGCTCATCAGCGTGCACTCGGCGCATCCGGCGGGCTTTGCCACGGCCGCCATGCTCAGCGTGGTGCTGTTCGCCATCGCGGTCTCGGTCTGGCCGCTCACCGATCGTCTGCGCTCGAGCGAAGCGGAGCTGCGGCGCCAGGAAGTCGATCTGGCGAATCTCGCCCAGCTGTCCGAGTACATCGTGCGCCATCTGCGCGAGAGCATTCTGGTGGTCGATCCGGAGGATCGCATCCGCCTGATCAATGAGTCGGCGGTGCGGCTGCTCGGCGAGGGCGCGCGCGTGCAGGCGCCGCTCGCGCAGGTCAGCGCTCCGCTGCTGGAGCTGCTCGCCCGCTGGCGCCGCAGCACGGACACCACGGGCCTGTTTCCGATCCAGGATCCGACCTTCATCGGGCCCGACGGTGCGCGCGAGATCCGCGCGTACTTCGCCTCCCTGGGCGAGCGCAGCCCGGCGGCCGTGCTCGTGTTTCTCGAGGACACGAGCGCCCTGGCCGAGAAGGTGCAGCAATCGAAGCTCGCCGCCCTGGGACGCCTCTCGGCAAGCATCGCGCACGAGATCCGCAATCCGGTCGGGGCCATGAGTCACGCCGGGCAGCTGCTCGGGGAGTCGGCGCACCTCGGCGCCGAGGACAAGCGCCTGACGGAGATCATTCGCACCCATGCCGAGCGCGTCAGTCACATCATCGACAGTGTGCTGCGTCTCTCGCGCCGCGAGGCGGCGCGGGCCGAGCAGCTCTCGCTGGCGGACTGGACCGACGCGTTCCGGGAAGAGTTCTGCGAGACCATGGAGCTGTCTCCCGAGCGTCTGTCGCTGACGCGCCCCGAGGAGTCGTTCGAGATCCGCTTCGACCCGGCGCAACTGCGCCAGATCGTCTGGAACCTCTGCGAGAACGGCCTGCGCCATGCCATGGGCCCCGCGGGCGGTGTGATCGAGATCCGGTGCGGGCGCCGTCGGGTCAGCGGACGTCCGTATCTAGAAGTCGCGGACCACGGTCCCGGGGTGCCTCACGATCAGGTTGAGCGTATCTTCGAGCCCTTCTTCAGCTCCGGCCGAGGCACGGGCCTGGGTCTGTTCCTGGCTCGCGAGCTGGCGCAAGCCAATGGCGCGACCCTGCTCTATGAGCCCCGTCACGGCGGCGGCAGCGTATTTCGGCTGGTATTCGCGGATCCAAACCGGTGGACAGGGGAGATCGAGACTTGAGCGCGAGCGAGAGCGCCACGCGCACTGAGGTCAACCGACCCGCAGTGCTGATCGTCGACGATGAGCCGGACCTGCTGGAGCTGCTCAGCCTGACGCTGCGGCGCATGAATCTGCGGACCCGTACGGCCCCCGACCTCGGCACGGCGCAAAAGCTCATCCGCGCCGAACCTTTCGATTTGTGCCTCACGGACATGCGCCTGCCGGACGGCGACGGCCTGGACCTGGTGGCCTGGATTCAGCAGAACCGTGCCGACCTGCCGGTGGCCGTCATCACCGCGCACGGCAGCGTGGAGTCGGCCGTGCGGGCCCTGAAGCTCGGGGCGTTCGACTTCGTGTCCAAGCCGCTCGACCTGGGGGGCCTGCGCAAGCTGATCGACAATGCGATCCGGCTCGGCGCCCGCCCGCCCGCGGAAACCGGCCGGCCGCGGCTCATCGGCCACTCCGCGCCCATGGCGCAGCTGCGCGAGCTGATCGCGCGCGTCGCGCGCAGTGAAGCGCCGGTGCACATCAGCGGCGAATCCGGCACCGGCAAGGAGTTGGTCGCCCGCCTCATCCACGAGTCCGGCGCGCGCCGCGAGCGCGAGTTCGTCGCGGTCAACTGCGGCGCCATTCCCACCGAGCTGATGGAAAGCGAGTTCTTCGGTCATCGGCGCGGCAGCTTCACCGGCGCGGTGGTGGACAAGAAGGGTCTGATCCAGGCCGCCGAGGGCGGCACCCTGTTTCTCGACGAGGTCGCGGATCTGCCGCTGCACATGCAGGTGAAGCTCCTGCGGGTGGTGCAGGAGAAGACCGTGCGCCCGGTGGGCGAGTCGAGCGAGGAGAAAGTGGACGTGCGCATCCTCTCGGCCACGCACAAGAGTCTGACCGAGCTCGTCGCGCTGGGCCAGTTTCGCGAGGACCTGTTCTATCGCATCAACGTCATCGAGCTGCACGTCCCGTCGCTGCGCGAGCGGCCGGAAGACATTCCGGACATCGCACACGCCGTGCTCTTGCGCCTCGGCCGGCGCGCCAATAGCCCCACGCCGAGCATCGCGGACGATGCGCTCGCGATGCTCCAGAGCTATTCGTTCCCGGGCAACGTGCGGGAGTTGGAAAACGTGCTGGAGCGGGCGCTGACGTTGTGCCTCGGCGGGCTAATCACCGCCGAGCACATCAAGTTGCGCACCGCCGCGCGGCCACAGCCGCCCGCGGCACATGTCGAGCACGCCGCCCCCGGAGCGCTCGGCGATCATCTCGAGGACATCGAGCGCAGCGCCATCCTGCGGGCGCTGGAGAAGACCCGCTACAACAAGACCGCCGCGGCGAAGCTGCTCGGCATGAGCTTCCGCGCGCTGCGCTACCGGATCAAGAAGCTGGGGATCGAGTAGCAGCCCACCGCCGATACTCTCGGGATCGCCCGGAAAACCTACGCCAACGACGATGTCGCCCGCGCCCGGGGGAAGGATTTGAACGATGGCCAGATCCAGCCAAGCCGCCATCGCACCCGTCGAGCACATCGCCCGCTCCATCCTCGTCCTGCGAGGACATAAGGTTTTGCTCGATGCGGAACTCGCCGCCCTCTATGGCCTGACGACCGGCGCCATCATACAGGCGGTCAAGCGCAACATCGGCCGATTCCCGCCGGATTTCATGTTCCAGCTCACCGCCGCTATATGCCCTACGTCTTCACCGAGCAGGGGGGTTGCAATGCTCTCCTCAGTGCTCAGCAGCGAGCGCACCATCGCCGTAAACATCGGGGTCATGCGCGCCTTCGTCCGCATGCGCGAGCTCCGCGCCTCGAACGCGGAACTCGCCCACCGGGTCGATGAACTCGAGGCGCGCATCGAGAAGAAGCTCGCCACTCACGACGAGGCCATTGCGGCCATCCTCTCGGCCATCCGCCAGCTCATGAACTCGCCGGCTCCCATGCGCCGACCCGTCGGATTCACCGCCGACCTCAGCAAGAAGCGCTGACGCCGCCCCGCCGGCCCATGTGGTCCATCGGGCTACAAAGCTCGCTCCGCGACTTTCCTGCATCGCCCCGTCCGCCGCCTCAGAGGCGGCCCCAATCCTGCTCTGGTCACCACCGCTGACTTCGGTTCGCGCCGCCGCCCTGCCCGCTGAGTTCCCGTGAAGGCGCGGACCGCGCGCGGCCGACGTTCCATTCTTTAACACCACCGGACCCCGGAGCTCGAGATCCGTCCACGGCAGTGACCCCTGCATCTGCGCCGGGCCTGCGGCCGAGGACACCGGTTTCGAGACTTTTGTATAGCGTTCCGTCATTTTTACCGTCATAATGATGGCGATGTATACGCGCATGCTCGCCCTCCCGGCGCGCTCTTTCCTGCTGCTCGGTCCCCGCAGCACGGGAAAGACGACCTGGCTGCGCTCGGCCCTGCCGGACGCCCGCTGGTACAACCTGCTCCTGGACCGAGAATTGCTGCGCCTGATGCGCGAGCCCGGCCTCTTCCGCCGGGAGATCGAGGCGCTGCCGGCGGGATCGTGGGTCGTGGTCGATGAAGTTCAGAAGCTGCCCTCACTGCTGAACGACGTGCACGACGCGCTCGCATCCGCGCCGCGACGCTGGCGCTTTGCGCTCACGGGCTCATCGGCCCGCCGGCTGCGTCGCGGCGACGTCAATCTCCTGGCAGGCCGCGTGATCAGCCGACAGATGTTTCCGCTGACATTTGGCGAGCTGGACGCCGAGCCACCGGTCGACGAGCTGCTGGGCTTCGGCGGGCTGCCGCTGGTGCGCGCCGAGCACGACCCCGCGGCCCGCGTCGATCTGCTCGAGGCGTACGTCTCCACCTACCTCGCGCAGGAAATTCGGGCCGAGGCGATGGTACGCAACCTTGAATCGTTCACGCGCTTTCTCGAAGTCGCGGCACTCGCCAACGCGCAGGTTACGAACGTCTCCTCCCTCGCGCGCGACGCCGCCGTATCACGCCCGACCGTGCAGGGTTACTTCGGGGTGCTGGTCGACACGTTGATCGGCACGTGGCTGCCGGCTTGGCGCCCAAGAGCCAAAGTGAAGGAAAGCGCCCATCCCAAGTTCTACCTGTTCGACTGCGGGGTGGTGCGGGCCTTGTCGCGCAGGCTCCGCGAGCCCATCGAAAGCGCCGAGCGCGGCGCGCTTCTCGAGACGTTCCTGTTCCATGAACTTCGGGCGCATATCGCGTATTCCGGCTGCGGCGGCGAACTCTCGTATTACCGGACACCGTCGGGGACCGAGGTCGATTTCGTTTGGATGCGCGGTCGACATCGTATCGGCATCGAAGTGAAGGCCGGCGTGCGCTGGCGTACGGAATTCAGCCAGGCGCTGGACGACCTACGAGGCTCCGGAACGCTGACGTCATGCTTCGGGGTCTACCTTGGCGAGACGGAACAGCAGGATCGATCCGTCCACGTTCTGCCCTTGTACGCGTTTCTGCGCAAGCTCGCGGGAGGCCAGATACTCCCGGGCTCACGCCCGACCGGACATCAGGCAGCGCGGTAATGTTGCCGCGCTGATCTCAACTTGCTCGACGGCCATGCCTGCACAGCGCTTTGACGTCACACTCTCTGCACACATGGCCGGGCGATGGATCGAATTGACGGGCCTTGAGCCGCTCGACCAGAGAGACCACCTTGGTCTCCGCGCCCTGCAGCGCCGCTGTCCCGATATCGACCGGACGCCGTTGACCACTCTTCAGCTCATGAACATACGCGGCGCGCACGTCAAGACCTTCACGACGGCCCGCATCGGCGTAGACCTGGAGCTGCCAGTCGTAATCGGCCTCGTGCGCATCGTCTACCGCGGTCTTGTAGTCCACGACCACGAGCGAGTCCCGCGCGCCGCCCGCTTCGCCTTGCAAGATCACATCCGCCCTGCCAGTCAGCACGGCGTTCGGCAGGTGCAGCGTGAACGGCCGCTCCAGCGCCCACACCCGCGCAAGGTCCGCACTGTAGTGATTGAGATAGCTCTCTATCAGCTTGAGCGCCGAGGCGCGCATGACCGCGTGACTGGCCTTATTGGCGGCCGGAAGATAGAACTCCTCGTCGAAGATCAGCTGCAGCTGCGCCGGAGACGGTATAACCCGCCGCTGCCGGGCGAACTCCGCCACCCGACGCATGATGTGGTGGACCGCCTTGCCGTAGCCCAACTCCGGCGCCAGGCTCGGCTGGAAGCCGATGAGACTGCGCAGCCGGTAAGCGAGCGCGCAGCTGGCGTAATTCGCCAGCTCCGAAAAGGTGATGCTTAGCGTGTCGTCGGCCGGATCGTCCGACGCCGCCGCGCGCGGCAACGGTAGGCGATCCAGATGCTCCAGTTCGGTCGTGGAAAATTCCAGCAGGAACTTCGATGGCTTCACCGACCGCTTGTTCGGCGTGTCGTGCGTCGAGACCGAAAGCCAGTCCCGTGCACGAGTCACCGCGACGTAGAACAGCCGGCGCTCGTCATTCTCGCAGCCCTCATAGCGCCTTGGCTCGAAGGCCTCCTCCGGCACGAACCACGTTTTCGCCTTGCCAGTCTTGCGGGGCGGAAACCGGCTGGCGGAAACGCAGGGCACGAACACGACCGGCCACTCGAGCCCCTTCGCTCTGTGCACCGTCGTCAGATCCAAGGCATCCAGTGTCAGGCCATCCTCTCCCTCGAAGCCCTCGAAGCGTCCCTGCGCCCAGTTCTGGATGTGGGTCGCAAGCCAGAAGTAGTACCTCTTTCCACGGTCCTGGCCGCCGGTAATCTGTCCGCGGACCTCGTCATCCGGGCGCGCCCTCCTGCGCACGCTCTCGTAATCGGCCAGAATGGCGGAGCATCGCGCCTGGTTGCCCAAGCGGGCGAGCTTTCCGCGATCGGTGAGATCCCACTCGGCGACACCGCAATCATTGAGCAGATCGTAATAGGCACCGATCAGGTCAGCTGGACCCGTGGGCGTCTCGACTTCGCTCTTCCACGCCTCAAGTCGCTTGCGAATCCGCGCCTTGCGTGCCGAGCTCAGGTTGAGACGCTCGGCATATTCTCCACACAGCGTCTCCAGCGAGACCGGATCCCCGGAACCGTATCCCTCCGGACGCCAGGATTGACTCGCGAGGTACGCAAAGGTCTTCCCGAACAGCTGCGCGTCCTGGGTCTTGAACAGTCCCGTGCGCCCGCCGGGCTGAACGGGAATAGCATGTTTCTGAAAGGCCTCCAACAGACGCGAATATGACGTGGCCGAGCGCACCAACACTCCGATGTCGCGGTACCGGTAGCCGCGGACGATCAGCTCCTTGACGGCCCGCGAGATGCACTCCGCCTCATCGGCCTCCGTCCGCGCGCGCCAGGTGACGATTTCCGGCCGGTCCGTCTCGCGATGTTGCAGCATGGTCTTGTCCAGCCTGCCCTGGATCGTCCGCGCGAATCCATTGGCCGCCTGAATGATCTCCGGCCTGCTGCGGCGGTTGACAAGCAGCTCGAACGTGGCCACGCGGCGATAGCGACGCGCAAACTGTACGATGTTGTTGACGTCGGACCCGCGCCATTGATAGATCGACTGGTCGTCATCGCCGACCACGCACAGTTCGACCCCGGGGCCGGCCAGCTTCGCGATCAGAGATTCCTGAGCCGGATTGATGTCCTGGTATTCATCGACGATCAAGTGCCTGAGGGGCGAGCGTACTGCGCCGGCCACCCCGGGATCCTTGAGCGCATCGACTGCAAGACAGACGAGGCGCCCGAACGTGAACAGCCGATACACATCAAGTCGGCTCAGGTAACGTTCCATGACGTCCCGGAATGGGGGCGCCAGCCGCTCCAGGGGGATCCGCTCGTTCTCGACGACCTGAGCATTGCGGATGAAAGCCTCAACGCCCTCGTACAGCTTTCCCCCGAGCGTCTCGAGCCGAATGCGGTTGCGCTCGCGCACCAGGAAGGCGGCGAGGCGATTGTCGTCGAGCAGGTCGTAGGTTTCGTACTTCGCCACGTGCCGGCGCAGCAGCGCGTAACAGTAGGCATGCAGGGTTCCGATGTGGCAGCCGTTCAGCCGATCGACGGCGGCCCGGCCCAATCGCGCCGCGACCCGACGCTCGGTGCGATGCTTGAGTTCTTTGGCGGCCCGTTCCGTGAACGTAAAGGCGACGATGGCTTGGGGATCAACGCCGGATTCGATGAGGGCCGCAACCCGTTGCGACACCACCTCCGTCTTCCCTGATCCTGCAGCAGCAATGATCTGCATTGGGCTGCCGCGGTGGCGGACCGCCCGCAATGCATCGCCTTCGAGCCGCGGAGGAACAGTGTTCATCGTATGCTGGCCGAATGGGTTACTGCGCGGGGTTCTGCTGCGCGTAATACCAACTGCCATGCTAGATGCCGGCGCCGTGCACAACCATGACCCCGAACACACTTTGCACACGGACCTGCGCTGCGCGAGCCTCAGGGACTCCAGCCGGCCTCACCGGCTGCGATCACGATGCGGGCGCAGACATCGCGCAAACGCAGTCGCCGAGGTCAGACCGGTTGTCCCAGACTGTGCCGATTCGGTCCACGCTCGCCCACAGGCGCGCGCTCAACTGGACATCATGATGTGTTTATAGTAGCATCATGATTCAATGCGTACCACGATCACCCTTGACGACGATGTCGCTTCGCGACTGGAGACGGAGGCCCGCCGCAGCGGACAATCGTTCAAGACGGTGGTCAACGAATTCCTACGTTCGGGACTCATGCAACGCCAGACCGCCGGGAAGGCTCCGCGGTTCGTCGTAGCGCCACTTGATCTCGGGGGGGCCTTGCCGGGTCGCTCCTACGATGACATCGGCGCTTTGCTCGAGGAGGCTGAGGGGCCGCGACATCGATGAAAATGCTCGATACGAACATCATGCTCTATGCCTACGACCGCAGCTCCACGCACCACGACGTGTGCCGAACCTGGCTCGAAGCGGCGTTCAACGGAGATGAGCTGGTCGCTCTCCCCTGGCAGACGCTCCTCGCGTTTGTCCGCTTGTCGACCCACCCTCGGGCGGTCCGCCAGCCCGTCTCCGGAGAGGCAGCCTGCGCCATCGTAGGCCAGTGGCTGGCGCACCCCAATGTCACCGTGCCCAACCCGGCCGGCGATTTCTGGGCTCTCTTTCGGGCCCAGGTGTCGGAAGCTCAGGTTAAAGGACCGCTGGTCACTGACGCAGCCCTGGCGGCACTGGCGCTCGAGTGCGGCGCGATCCTGTGCTCCACCGACCGGGACTTCCGCCGATTCCGGTCGCTGCGCGTCGAGAACCCGCTCGAACAGTAGGCCTCCAACGCCTCCTGCGCACGGCACCTGCACCGGACCCGCATCACCACAAACACCGCCCGAAGTCGATCTCACAATCCCGGGACGGCGGGGCGGGTCCCGATAAGACGCGCCCGACGCTCAGATAGATCGCCAGCCTATCGTCGCGTGCGCGCCTCAGGGACTCCAGCCGACCTCGCCCGCCGCGATCACGATGCGGGCGCAGGCCTCGGCATCGGAGTCCGCATGGTGGTGATCCAAGGGGATCCGCAGCCGGGCGCACACATCCGGCAGCTTGGTCGGATAGATGCTCCAGACCTGACGTGCAACCTGGACCGTGCAGACGAAAGGACGATCGATTGGCTCCAGGCCGTGAGCCGCGCAGCAGCCGCCGAGAACGCCGCGGTCAAAGGGCGCGTTGTGCGCCGCCCAGAAGTCCACCTCGCCGACCCGTGCCACGATCTCGGGCCAGAGTTCGCCGAAAGTCGGCGCAGCGCGCACGTCCGTCCATGACAGTCCATGGATGAACGTGAATTCGAACTCGCGGGTCGGAGGACGGATGAGCTCGTAGATCCGCTCCACGATCCGCCCACCCGACACGACCACCACGCCCACGGCGCAGGCACTGTCGGACCGGCGGTTGGCCGTCTCGAAGTCGATCGCCGCGAACCGGCGGACCGGTTTATGGCGCGTGGGACTCAACGCGGCCTCTTCGAAAACCAAACGGGTCGAACATGTTGGCTTTCACGCAGAGCGCCCGGACTGGAGCGGCCCGAGTGCCGCGAGACTTCGCGGCGTCTGGTTGCCGGTGCCCCGGCTCGCACCGGCGGCCCGCACACACCATACACGCCCCGGCC
Organism: Pseudomonadota bacterium; assembly: GCA_021797465.1. Taxonomy (GTDB): domain Bacteria; phylum Pseudomonadota; class Gammaproteobacteria; order Steroidobacterales; family Steroidobacteraceae; genus 13-2-20CM-66-19. The sequence continues at coordinate 12,383 of JAJZZR010000376.1, forward strand.
GGTGCACCGTTGCGATCAGGGCGACAGATCGCGCAGCTTCAGCAGCGGACCGATGAATTTCTCGTAGTTCTTCCACCGTCCCACCGAGCTCGAGTAGATCTTCTGCCGCACCTGCCAGTGGCTCGCGGTCAGCACCGACCGCTCGGTCTTGTGGAACTCGAGAACCTGCGGATCCCAGTCGAGGCCGAGAAACGCGATGATTTTCCGGCTCCAGCCCTCCTGGTCGGTCACCAGCTCGGCGTACGGTACGTCCATGAAAGCGTCCTGCGGCAGCACCGAGCGCCAGTGCGCCACCACCCGATGGTGCTCGCGGTAGAAATGGGCGAGATCCGCCAGATCCAGGGTGAAGTTCGCCGCCGTTGCGAACTGCTGGAAGTAGCACGACAGACAGACATCGAGCGGGTCGCGCTGCAGATAGAGGATGCGCGCGTTGGGGAAGGCCAGGTGAATGATCCCCAGATGATCGGAATTGTACGTCGACTTGTCGACCACGCGCTCGGCCGCGGCCGGTTGACGATCGAGGATTTTCAGGTATCCGGCGCTCAGCCGGCCGAGCAGCGCCGCATCCGGCGTCTCGCGCCGCAGGACGGCCCGGTATTTCATCGCCGTGGTATTCCAATACTCCAACTCCCCCGCGCCCGCGGCGCGCGGATGCGAGGCAATGATCTGCTCCACCAGCGAAGTTCCCGAGCGCATCATGCCGACCACAAAGACCGGCCGGCGCGAGTCGCTCGCGCCGTCGAGCGGCTGGGCGAGGCGCTCGCGCGGGTAGACGCGGATCATCTCATCGACAAACTCCGTGCGTGCCGCGCGGTCGTAGGGCGTCGCATGCTGCTTCTGCAGCTCGTTGGCCCGCTGATACGCGGCAAAGGCCTTGGGGTAGTTGCCGATGTCATTGAAGTACTTGCCCATGGCGAAGCGCAGTCGCTCCTCCTCCACTGCCGGCACGCCCGCCGCGAGCATCCGTTCCGCGCCCTCGAGCCAGTCGTGGTCCGCGCGCGTCATCCGCCGCAGCTCCACCCGCCACGCCCACGCCTCCGAGCAGTGGGGGTCCGCGTCCAACGCGGCGCGCAGCAATCGCTCCGACTCCTCGAATCGCCCGTCCATGCTCGCGAGCCAGCCCAGGCCGCACAACGCCCCGGCATGACGCGGCTGCAGCCGCAACACCTTCTCGAAGCACTCCTTGGCCTCCCGCACCCGGTCGAGCGCGCTCAACGTATGCCCAAGGCCGGTCAGCGCCTCGATGTTGCGCCGGTCTCGCTTGATCGCCCGGCGCAGAGCGGTTTCCGACGCCGCGAATTCCCCGCGCCAGCGCAACACGGTGCCCAGGTTGAGGAGGGCGTCGCCCATCGCGGGCTGCAACTCGATCGCGCGCCGGAAAGCCATCTCGGCGGCGTGAAACCGGCCCAGCCGGCACAGCGCATCGCCGAGGATGTTGTGGGCGAGGGCCTGTTTGGGCTCGATCTGGAGCAACTCCTCGAGCCGCTCGACGGCCCCGGCGTAGTCGCGCCGGCCCATGAGCGCCTCGACCTCCCCGAGCAGCGCGGGAATGCGCTTGCGGGCGGCGCCGCCCGCGGGCGCCGGCACGGCCTCGCCAGCGGTCACGGCCTCGCGGGCGCCCCCGCCCGTCAGCTGCACCAGCAACAGGTGCGTCATCTCCTCAACCTGCCCACGCTCCAGGCCGCGCTCGAGCAATCGCGACTTGAAGGTCTCGAGCAGTTTGGCCCGCCGGAACAGGTTCAGCTTCAGCGGACGGGCCTCGCGGGCCGCCCGCTGCAGGAACTTCTGAACGTCGGGTCTGCCGTTCGCGGCGCGCGAACGGTGGCCCGAGGGTGGGGGGGGCGGGACCGCATCGGCCAGGGAAGCACCGACTTCGACCGCCTCGCGAGCATTGAACCAGTCGAGGAGCATGGTCAGGGCACGGTGAATTAAGTTAGCTCAACATAGCGGATAATGCCGTCCCCGTCAGCCCTGGGTCGCAAACTTGAGAACGACGTCCCGCTCGCACCGGGCCCACTGACGCGAGTTCGCCAGCGTGCCGCGTGTCAGACCGGAGGGTCGGGGCGGATCACGACCCAACTGTGACGGAGACGGTGACAATTTTCGTCAATTTGGGACACGTCCCCGATCCCGCCCCGTCAGTCGGTTTGGTCTTTAGTCAAATCGGTGTCGCCAGCGATGATATTATCTACTTGCGGATCAAGGGGTTGGCACACGGGTGCGGCTTTGGCACGGCGCTTGCTCCCCGGGTGTCAGCAGGCGCCGATGCGCCTCTCGGCGAAAGCCATTGATACCTCGAGGAGTTACGCAATGAAATCGGTGCAAAAGGGCTTCACCCTGATTGAGTTGATGATCGTCATCGCGATCATCGGCATCCTGGCGGCCATCGCCATTCCGGCGTATCAGAACTACGTCATCCGCGCTCAGGCAACGGAAGGCTCGTCGATCATCGGCAGCCTGGAGACTGCCTTCGAGGAGTGCTACGCGAACTCGGGAACGGCGGCGAGCTGCGCAAGCAACGCGGCCGTCGGAATTCCCGCGTCAAAGAAGATC
>JAJZZR010000234.1 GCA_021797465.1 Pseudomonadota bacterium
CCTGCATCGATCACGCCGCATTCATCGAGTCCCTGAGCTCGTTCAGCCGCTTGCATCGCGCACAGCACTGGGAAGGTACTTTCGGACAGTTTCTTGCGGACATCCTGCCAGCGGCCCCGGCGGCCCTGGCGCGCACCAGCCACGAGTACGTCTGGGACATGCTGCGCTGGCACGGGCGATTCGCCGAGGGCTCCCACGCGGCGGGGGGCGAGTCGCACGAGAGCGCGGCTGTGGATCCCGGCGCCCATGCGGGCCCGGACGAGAAGCTACGCGACGAGCGCGCCAGCGAACTGTTCAAGCGCGAGCTTTTCGGTATCGACGCGCCCCTTGCGCGGGTGGTCGAATATTTCAAGGCGGCCGCCGGGGGCTCGGACGTCGGGCGCCGGCTGCTGCTGCTGCTCGGACCACCCTCGGGTGGGAAATCGACCATCGCGATCCTGCTGAAGCGCGGCCTGGAGGAATACAGCCGCACCGAGGCGGGTGCGCTGTACGCGATCAAGGGCTCGCCGCTACACGAGAATCCGCTCAACCTGATCCCGGCGGGCTTGCGCGCCGAGTTCCGCGAGCGCTACGGCGTTGCGGTGCAGGGCGAGCTGTCTCCCTGGGCGCGCGATTACGTCGAGCGCGAATTCGACGGCGACTTCGTCAACGTTCCGGTGGAGCGGATCTTTCTATCCGAGGCCGCGCGCTTCGGCATCGGCACTTACGCGCCGCACGATCCGACCACCGCCGATATCGCCGATCTGGTGGGCTCGGTGGATCTCGCCAAGGTGGCGCAGATCGGCGACGAGGGGGATCCGCGCGCATGGTCCTGGTCCGGGGCGGTATACGCCGCCAGCCGCGGCCTGCTCGAGATGATCGAGATCCTGAAAGTCAAGCGGGAGTTTCTCTATTTACTGCTCACGCTCACCCAGGAGAAGAACGTCAAGGTCTCGCGTTTTCCGCTCATTCACCTCGATGAGACGGTGTTGGCGCACACCAACCTCGCTGAATTTCACCGCTTTCTGCAGGAGAAGGAGAACGAGGCGCTGCTCGACCGCATGGTGATCATCAAGGTGCCGTATGCGCTGTCGTACCGGGACGAATCGCGCATCTACCGGAAGCTCGTCTCCGGCGCGCCGGCGTTCCGTGATGTCCACCTCGATCCGCACGTGCTCAACCTCGCCGCGGTGTTCGCCATCCTGACCCGTCTGACGCGACCGGAGCGCGAAGGTCTCGATGTCGCCAAGAAGCTGCGGCTGTACGCCGGCGAGGCTATAGAGGGCGCGGCCGAGAGCGAGGCGGTCCGTCTGCGCGCGGAATCCCCCGACGAAGGGCTGACCGGCGTCAGCCCGCGGTTTGTGATCAACGCCATCTCCACGGCCATCACCCGCGGCACGACGCGCAGCCTCACCAGCATGGATCTGCTGTTGGCGTTGAAGGACGGTATCGAGAGCGACGCCCGCATGGAGGCAAAACAGAAGAAGGCGTGGATCGACCACTTGGTCACGGCGCGCAAGGAATTCTACAACCGCTGGGTCAAGGAGGATGTGCACCGCGCGATGTTTGCCTCGTTCGAGGAAGAGGCACAGCAGTTGCTGGAGAAATACCTCGACGAAGTGGAGGCGTCGCTCGATCATCGCCAGGTCACCGATCCGATCACCGGGGAGAATCGCGCGGCGGACGAGCGCTTTCTGCGCTCCGTGGAGGAAAAGATCAAGGTGTCGGACTCCGGCAAGCTGTCGTTTCGCCAGGAAGTCGTGCGCAAGGCCATGGTGGCTTTCAAAACCGGTGAGAAATTCAAGCTGGCCAGCCACGCGCGCATGCGTGAGGCGATCGAGCAGTACCTGTTCGAGGAGCGGCGCGACGTGCTGCGGCTGGTGACCTCGGCTGCACGCCCGGACGAGGAGGCGAGACAGAAGATTTCCGTGGTGCAGCAGCGTCTGATCAGCGAGTACGGTTACGATGAACACAGCGCGAAAGAGGCGCTGAGTTACGTCACCACGCTGCTCGCGCAGGAGTAGCAGCGGGTATGGGCGAGGACAACAGCACTCAGACTCCCACGGACGGTGCCAAATGGTACGAGCTGTTCTCGCGCGGCGCGCGTGACTGGCTGCGTCATGACGAGAAGGTCCGCGAGGCAGTGCGGCGGCACTTGCCGCAGGCTGTGGCGGGCGGTGAGCTGATCAGCGGTGGAGCGCGCACGGTGCGCGTGCCGGTGCGCATGCTCGAGCACTATCGTTTCCGGCTGCGTCCCGTCGAGGAGCGCCAGGGCGTCGGGCAGGGTCAGGCGAAGCCCGGCGATGTGTTCGATGATCCCGCTCGGCCGCGTACCGCCGGTGGCAAGGGTCCGGGAGGCGAGAACGAGGGCGAGGTGCAGCTGCTTCTGGAGTTCAAGATCGACGACATCGTCGAGTGGCTTTGGGAGGAGATGCATCTGCCGAATCTCACGCCCCGCAGTGGACCGTCGGAAGAGCAGGAGTGGACGCGCCAGGGTTGGGATCGCCGCGGCGCGCGCTCGCGGCTCGATCGGCGCCGCTCGTTCAAGGAGTTGGTCAAGCGTCGCGGGGCGCCGGGGGCGGTGCCGACGTTCACGGACGAGGATCTGCGCTTTCGGCAGCTCGCGCGGCGGCGCCGGCCGGCGGTGCGCGCCGTGGTGTTCTTTCTGCTCGATGTGTCGGGCAGCATGTCCGAGCGCGACCGCCAGCTCGCGAAGTCGTTCTTCTTCTGGACGGTGCAGGGACTGAGGCACGAGTACCGAACGCTTGAGACGGTGTTCGTCGCGCACACCACGCAGGCCTGGGAGTTCACCGAATCCGAGTTCTTCCAGGTCAGCGGTACGGGCGGCACGGTGGCCTCGAGCGGCTTGCGCAAGGTCAGCGAGATCCTGCACGAGCGATTCGACACGCAGACTCTCAACGTTTACTTCTTTTATGCCTCCGACGGCGACAATGCCGTCACCGACACAGATGAGGCCCGGTCCGCGCTTGCGACGCTTGCGGGCGAAGCCTGTTTCTGCGGTTACGTCGAGGTGGCGGCCGGCCTCTCGCGGCACCTCGATACCGAGACCGGCCGACTGTTTGCGGATCTCGCCACGGACGGCGCGAGCGCCGGCAGCTGCGCGCTGGCGGATTTCGACGACGTGTGGAGCGCGATCCGGCAGTTCTTCACAGCGCAGGATCCGGCGCGCGCGGAGGGCGGATGAGTTCCACGGAGTGGCAGGATTACACCGCGCGGATCGAGCAGCTCGCGCGCGAGTCCGGACTGCGCTTCCATCCCGTCGAGTTCGAGGCCGTCCCGGATTCGTTCATGATGGAGGTGGCGGTGTACGGCCTGCCGGTGCGCATGCCCCACTGGTCCTTCGGCGTACGCTACATCTATCAGCTCATCCAGCGCCACATGGGGCATTCGCGGCTGTTCGAGGTGGTCTTTCCCGGCAATCCCGGCCATGCCTATCTCGCCGCCAGCAACGGCCTGGCGGAAAACGTGCTGGTGACGGCCCACGTGCTCGGGCACGCGGATTTTTCGCGCAACAACCTGTTGTTCCAGCGCTGCCAGGGGCAGGTGAGCGAACGCATCGTCGAGCATGCGGCACAGCACGCGCGCCAGATTCAACAGGCGATCGATACACACGGCCTGGAGCGTGTCGAGGCGGTGCTCGACGCGGCGCTCGCGCTGGAGCAGCACATCGACATTGATCAGTCCGTGCGGCGGTCGCGTTACCCGGAGTACGCCGAGCCGCCCAAGACCCTGGCCGACGATGCCTTTCGCCAGCGCTTCGCGGCGCTGGGGCCGGCGTCCGCCGGCGCCGGTGCGCGCGAGCGGCGGCGCGCTCCGGTGCCGCCGCATCCGGAGCGCGACTTGTTGTGGTTCGTGGCGCAGTACGCCCCGGAGCTCGAGAGCTGGGAGCGGGATATCTTCCTCGCGGTGCGCGAGGAGTCGTTCTATTTCTATCCGGTGTTCGCCACGCAGATTATGAACGAGGGTTGGGCGTCGTACTGGCATGCCCGGCTGCTGCGCGAGGCCGATTTCATTCCGCAACAGGCCTACGTCGATGCGATCAAGTGCCACTCCGACGTGGTGCGCCCCGTGGCCGCCGATCAACAGATCGCGCTCGGGCTCAATCCCTACCATCTCGGTTTCGCGATATGGGAGCGCATCGTCGCGGCCGAAGGGCTGGAGGCGGCCTTCGCCATCCGCGCCGAAGACGACGATTTCGCGTTCGTCCGCAATCATCTGACCCGCGAGCTGGCCGCGGAGCTGGAATTGTTTCGATACCGCGCCCGCGACGGCACGATCAGGGTGCTCGAGGCAGGCGTAGACGCGCTGCACGAGGCGATTCTCGCGCCAAAATACAATTTTGGCGCACCCACCGTGTTGGTCGAGAACGTGCAGGTGGACGGCACGCTGGAGCTGTCGCACGATCATGCGGTGGACGGCCGTGGCCTGGACCTCGAGCGGGGCCGCAAAGTGCTCGAATACCTGTACCGCATCTGGCGCCGGCCGGTGCGCCTGAGCACCGTCGACGCCGACGGGCGGGCGCTGGAGATTTCCGCGCCGTAGCGTTCAGTGTTTTGCGCGGCCCGCGGGGCGGGAGTAACCTGCCAGCATCCTCGATGATGCGCTGGGGGCGTACGGTATGGACCATAGGAGCATCCGTAACTTCGCGCTGATCGGCGCGGCCGGCGCGGGCAAGACGCTGCTGTCGGAATGTCTGCTGCTGCGAGCCGGCGCGATTCGCGCCCAAGGGTCGCTCGAGCGGGGCACCACGGCGTCGGATTTCGATGCGCAGGAGCGCGCGCTCGGGCATTCCCTCGATCCGGCGGTGCTCACGTTCGAGCACCGAGATATACGCGTACATCTGCTCGACACCCCGGGCTACGCGGATTTCCTGGCCCGCACGTTTGCGGCTTTGGAGGCCGTGGAAGCCGTGGGCGTGGTCGTGAGCGCGGTCACCGGGCCGGATGCCGTGACGCAGAGGCTGATGACATTCGCGCGTGAGCGCGGGCTCGCTCGCCTGCTGATCGTCAACAAGATCGATAGTCGGGAGGCCGACTGCGAGGGCGTGCTGGAGCGGCTGCGCACGTTGTTTGGGGCGGAATGCCTGCCGATCAACCTGCCGGCCGGGCGCGGCGCGGCGGTGCGGGATTGCTTCTTCGCACCCGAGCCTGGCGCCGTGGATTTCTCGGCCATCGAGGCGGCGCATACGCAGATCGTCGATCAGGTCGTGGAGCTCGATGAGCGACTGATGGCGCTGTATCTGGAGCAGGGCGATGCGCTGAACAGCCGGCAGCTGCATGCGCCGTTCGAGCAGGCGTTGCGCGAGGGGCACTTGGTGCCCGTATGCTTCACCTCGGCGGAGACCGGCGTCGGAGTCGCCGAGTTGCTCGACATCATCGAGCGGCTGATGCCCAATCCCGCCGAGGGCAATCCGCCGCTGTTTCTGGCTGGCGAGGCGGGGGCGCCGCGGCGCGTGTCGGTGCGGCCCGATCCGGATCGGCACGTCGTCGCGCACGTGTTCCGTATAACGGTCGATCCCTACGTCGGCAAGCTTGCGACACTGCGTGTGCACCAGGGCACGATTCGTGCGGGGAGCCAGTTGTTCGCCGGCGACGCCCGCAAGTCCTTCAAGGTCGCCCATCTGTACCGTCTGGTCGGTAAGGATACCCGGGAAATTCCCGAGGCGATCCCCGGCGACATCTGCGCGCTGGCCAAGGTGGAGGAGTTGCACCGCGACATCGTGTTGCACGACTCGCACGAGGAGGACCATTACCATCTGCAGCCCGTCGCGCTGCCGCCGCCGATGCAGGGGCTGGCCATCGAGCCGGTGCGCCGCGGAGACGAGCAGCGCCTGGCCGACGCGCTGCACAAGCTGACCAGTGAGGATCCCGGTGTCCGCATCGAGCAGCACGCCGCGCTGAACGAGACGGTGATTTACGGCGCGGGCGAGCTGCATCTGCGTGTGCTTCTCGAGCGCATGCGGGAGCGCTATGGCGTGCAGGTGCACACTCATCCGCCGAGCATCCCCTACCGAGAGACGATCACCCGCGCGGCCGAGGGGCATTGCCGTCACAAGAAGCAGACCGGCGGGGCCGGCCAATTCGGCGAGGTGTTTCTGCGCGTCGAGGCGCTGGAGCGCGGGTCGGGCTTCGAGTTCGTGGACAAGGTGGCCGGCGGAGCGATCCCCGGGCAGTTCATCCCGGCCGTCGAGAAGGGTGTGCGGCAGGTACTGACCGAAGGGGCGCTCGCGGGCTTTCCTCTGCAGGACATCCGCGTGACGCTCTACGACGGCAAGCACCACTCCGTGGACTCGAAGGAGGTGGCGTTCGTATCCGCCGGTCGCAAGGCGTTTCTCGATGCGCTCTGCAAGGCCCAGCCCATCGTGCTCGAGCCGATCGTGCGCCTGGAGATCAGCGCTCCGGCCAGCGCCATCGGCGATATTACCGGCGATCTGGCCACCAAGCGTGCCCGGATCAACGGCAACCAGACGTTGCCGGGCCGGCGCGCGACAGTATCGGCGCTGGTGCCGCTGGCGGAGATCATCGATTACCAGTCGCGGCTCAAGGCGCTCACCGGCGGGGAAGGCAGCTACGCGATGACTTTGAGTCACTACGAGCCGGTGCCGCCCCGGCGCCAACAGGAGCTGGTACAGGCCTTCCGCCCCCGAGCGGAGGAGAATTAGCCTCGCCGGCGCGCATGGCCGAGCCGGCGGGATGCCTGGCGGCGAGTCCCGCCGGCGGGGCACGATCTGCGCGCGGTGCCTGCGCCGTCAGCCGTGGTGGAAGTTCCGGTCGGCCTGCTTTGGCCGTGCCGGCGGGGCGCTCTGGAGGTCGGCGACGACCGTGCGCAGGTCCTTCATCAACAGGTCGGCCATGTCGCGCGAGAAACCTTCGCGCACGACCACCCGCAGCACGGCCACGTTCTCGGCGGCCGGCGGCATGGTGTAGGCGGGCAGCTGCCAGCCCCGAGCGCGCAGGCGCTCGGAGACATCGTACACGGAGTAGCGCGAGGCGTCCTTGAGGCGAAACGCGAACACCGGGATGCTCGTGCCGTCGCTGAGCAGCTCGAACGGGCCCAGATGGGCGACCTTCGCGGCAAGCTCGCCGGCAACGTCGCGAAGCGTGGACATGATGCGCGTGTAGCCGGAGCGGCCCAGGCGCAGGAAGTTGTAATACTGGCCGACGATCTGGTTGCCGGGCCGCGAGAAATTCAGGGTGAAGGTGGGCATGTCTCCGCCGAGGTAGTTGACATGAAACACCAGATCCTCGGGCAGATGCTCTTTGCCGCGCCATACGGCCCAGCCGACACCGGGATAGACCAACCCATACTTGTGTCCCGAGGTGTTGATCGACACGACGTTGGGCAGGCGGAAGTCCCAGCGCAGGTCCGGATGGATGAAGGGTGCGACGAAACCGCCGCTGGCCGCATCGACGTGCAGCGGCACGGCAAGACCGTGCGCGACGTTGTGCGCGACCACGGCGTCGTGAATCGCCTCGATGGGCTCGAACTCGCCGGTGAAGGTGGTGCCGAGGATGGCGACGACGCCGATGGTGTTTTCATCCAGGCGCGCGACCACGTCTTCGGGCGTGATGACATAGCGGCCTTCCTTCATGGGAATGTAACGCGGCTCGACTTCCCAGTAACGGCAGAATTTCTCCCAGACCACCTGCACGTTGGAGCCGAGGATCAGATTCGGCTTGGCGGCCGGCTTGCCGGCGGCTGCGCGTCGGGCCTTCCATCGCCACTTCAGCGCCATGCCGGCCAGCATGACCGCTTCGCTGGAGCCGATCGCCGAGACGCCGACCGGCGCTTCGCGCTCGGCCGCGTGGAACAGCCGCGCGATCATGTTGACGCAGCGCGTCTCGATCTCGGCGGTCTGCGGATACTCGTCCTTGTCGATCATGTTCTTGTCGAACGTCTCGGCCATCAGCCGCTCAGCCTCCGGTTCCATCCAGGTCGTGACGAAAGTGGCCAGGTTCAGCCGGGCGTTGCCGTCGAGCATGAGTTCGTCGTGGATGAGCTGGTAGGCGGCGCGTGAGCTCAATTCGGCATCCGGCAATCGGTATTTGGGGACGGGTTCGGACATGCAGCGTGACCCATAGGTCGGGACGAGATCGGTATCGGGCACGAATTTCTTGATCATCTTGCGGTGGACTCCTCTGGAGCGGTGTTCTCTCGACGACAGCCGGCGCCGGCGGCGCAGCCTGTGTGGGGAGCATGGCGGCGCACGCCGTGGCCGGCCGCGGCCGTCCGGGGCACTGCGATTCGTGTCACGCGTCAAATCTTCCGATCGGGCTGTGGGTACCGAGGTTCCCTGTCGGTCCCGCGGATCATCTGATGACGAACTGTCCGCGCGCGTCGAACGGCAGCTCGCGCAGCAGTTCGGCTACTTCGACCTCGCCGCGCAGGCGGTAGCGAACCGGCCGGTCCCGTCCCCCGGAGAGGATTGTCAGGAGAGCGCCCGCCATGTTGGCAGTGACATAGGTATTGAACTCCGCGCTGCCGTGCGCCGGAACGGTGAAGCGCCGGACGGTACGGCCGTTCGCGAAGATCCGGCCGTCGATCCGCAGTGTGTAGCGGATCGCCTCGATCGGCAGGCTGATCCCGTTCGGATTGCGCACCCGCAGGCGCACCCGCAGGCGCTGCTGCCAGAAATCGGCACTGCGCACGCGAACGCCGATCACGCGTACCCGCGGACTTTGCAGCTTCGGCACGAGCCAGGCGCAGCCACCGAGGGCCGCGAGCGCGAACACGGGCGCCAGCTGGCGCGCGTTTCGTACGACGCGTTCAGCTCGCATACGAGCGGCGCATGACGCCACCGCGCTCGGGACTGCCACTCCCGGTGGCGATCGGCTTGGAAAGACTCTCAGGCGCAGGGCGTCCGAGACGTTCGTACAGGCGGCTCAACTGGCGCCGGTAGAGACCGTCGAACTGGCTGACCGCATCGGCGGGATTGTAGTCGCCGAACCACCAGAACCAGTCCGAGCTCTCGCACAGCGCCAGTTGCCGTTCGGCGGCCAGGCGGCCGGTCGCATCGAGCGTGCCGGCCGCGAGCGTCGCGTCGAAGGCGAGCTTGGCCTCGCACAGCAGGTCCCAGGCGCGGTTCTTGGCTGGATCGCCCATCCACGTGGTGAGCGTTCCGTGCACCCAACTTCCGGCGACGAGTTGCGGCAGCGTGATCGGCGTCAACCCGCGTGCCACACACGCTCCGAGCGTCGTGAGTTCGATCTGCGGGTGAGCCGCCAGCAGCGTGTAGAGCGCGCGCAGGAAGTAGTAGCCGTTGAAGGGGTAGTGTTCCCAGGCGTTCTCGCCGTCGAGCGCGATCAGCACGACGTGTCCGGGATTGCCCGCGTATTGGCGGGCCAGCTGCGCGAGCGCGTCCACCAGATTGTGCGCGGCGTCATCGCCGTGCCAGGTGGCGTACGTGAAGCCGATCAGATCGGACAGGGTGTCCTCACGGAAAAACTGTATCAGCGAGCTGCCCGGCAATCGGTAGGGGCGATTGAACACCTGAGCGTCGAGCGCGAGCGGCTGCGGCGCCTGCGCGGCGGTGCGTTGCAGAGAGCCGTGCAGCACGTTGGCGCTGCTCGCCATCCATTTGAAGCCCGCGCGCTCGAGCAGCTCCACGGTCGGGCGGCTGACTGCGCCCTCCGAGGGCCAGCAGCCCAGCGGGCGGCTGCCGAAGGTCTGTGTGAACAGGCGCAGCCCCTCGCGTACGTGCCATTCGGCACGCTCCTTGCCGCCGGGGTAGGCGGGCAGCTTCGGCAGCGGCAGCGTGGGCATCGCGTCGCGGGCCGACTGGAAATCGAACAGCAACGGCACGATTGGATGTCCGTACGGCGTGACCGACAGCTCGCATTGGCCATGCTCGCTCAGGCGGCGGTAGCGCGGCACGATGTTCGCAAGCAGAGTGCCGATCAGCGTCAACAGCTCGCGCCGTTGCGCCGGCGTGAAGTCGCGGCCCTGCGCGGTCAGGCGACTGACCAGCGGATCGCTCCGGCGGACGGTCTCCCCGACCCACGCGAGGTGATACCAGACCGAGAGATCGTGGATGAACTGATCGGAGGCATAGCGGATTCGCTCAACCGTGCTCAGTGTTTCGGCGATCGAAACGAGCTCCAGATAGGGGCCGAAGCGCTCGATCATCTGTTTGCGCTGGGCTCGCAGGCACGCGCGCAGGCAGGCCAGACGTTCCACCGGATCGCTCGGTACCGGATCGGGTCCGAGCAGTGCGAGCACCGGATCGGGCAGGGGAATGCCGTCGCGCAGGTGCTCGGTGACGGCGTGCGCCATCGCTTCGATCTGCTCCAGCAGCACCGGAGTGAAATTGAAGACGGCGCGCGCTTCGGGAATCGCCTCCAGATGCGCCGCCATGTCCGTGTAGTCTTTGATCGAATGCAGATACGTCCACGGCAGCACGTATTGCCCGCTGATGGCATCGCGGTATTGCGGCTGATGCATGTGCCACAGCAGGACGACGGGCAGGCGCATGGGTCCGTGTATCCTACGGGGCGAGCCGGCGCAGCATCTCGCCGGTCACCAGGACGACGCCGTTGTCGGTGACCAGAAAGCGTTTGGCGTCGGCTTCGCGATCGACGCCGATGGTCATGTCGTTCGGAACTTCACTGCCCTCGTCGATGATGGCGTCGCGCACGACACAGCCACTACCAATGCGCACGCTCGGCAGGATCACGGACCGCTCGATGGCGCTGCGCTCCTCCACTCGCACGTTGGAGAACAGCAGCGATTCGCGCACGGATGCGCCCGAGATGACACACCCCGCCGAGACCATGGAGTTGATCGCCAACCCACGCCTGCCGTCCTCGTCGAGCACGAACTTGGCCGGCGGCTGATGCACCTGGTAGGTCCAGATCGGCCAGTCCGCGTCGTAGATATTGAGCTCAGGCTCGACGTGCACCAGCTCGCGGTTCGCCTCGTAGTACGCATCCAGCGTGCCGACGTCGCGCCAGTAGCTTTGTGCGCGGGTCTTGACGTCCTGGAACGGGTAGGCGAATACCTGCAGAGTGCCGGCGATCGCCTTCGGCAGGATGTCCTTGCCGAAGTCGTGCGACGAGGCTTCGTTCGCCGCATCCTCGCGCAGCAGCATCTCGAGCAGTCGCGTGTTGAATACGTAGATGCCCATCGAGGCGAGAATCGCGTCCGGCTTGCCCGGCAGGGTGTCGGGCACCTCCGGCTTTTCGGCGAATTGACTCACGCGGTTCCATTCGGTCGCGGTGAGCACGCCGAAGTGGCGTGACTCGCTGGCGGGAACCTCGACCACGCCCATGGTGACGTCCGCCCCTTTCTCGACGTGATAGGCGATCATCGGGCCGTAATCCATCTTGTAGATGTGATCGCCGGCGAGCACCAGTACGTGCTTCGGGCGGTGCGAGAGGATCAGATCGATGTTCTGGTACACCGCATCGGCCGTCCCGCGGTACCAGTCGGGGCCGGTCTGCTGCTGCGCGGGCACGACTTCGATGAACTCGCCGAACTCGCCGCGCAGGTACCCCCAGCCGTGCTGCACGTGCGCAATCAACGACTGCGCCTTGTACTGCGTGAGAATCGCGATCTGGCGGATGCCGGAATTGATGCAGTTCGAGAGCACGAAATCGATGATGCGGAATTTCCCGCCGAAGGGCGTCGCCGGCTTGCAGCGATTGGCCGTCAAGTCCTTGAGCCGCTCGCCGCGTCCCCCGGCCATGATTACCGCCAGCGTGCCGCCGGTGAGTCGGCTTACGTAGCGCCCGGAGGAGGCGCGCGCAGGTTGTCGCATCATGGACCCGGGCTCTCGCATGGTACTGCCGGCATTATCCTAGCAGCCGAATCGTGGTCTCACAGCCCTTTCAAAGCCACTTCATCATGCCCATGCCGTACTCGTGGGCCAGCAGCTCGTGCCAGGGATAAATGCGCACCTCGGAGGCGAATTGGCCGCAGCCGGGCGGCTCCGCGTCAAGCTGAAACACCGCCGCGCCGCCGTCCCACTCTCCGGTCGGCTGCATCAGTGCGCGCCACACGCCCGGTGGGGATGGGGCCTCGAACGAGCACAGGGGCGGGGGGTCGGTGACGGCCTGCGGCAGGAGCCGGCGCGCGATGAACTCCACCCGCACGTCGCTCGGGTGCAATCCGGCCAGGTTCGCCGCCACCGTCATGCGCAGGCTCCGATCGCGGGTGATCTCGGCCGAGGCGGCTTCGATCAGGCGCAGATCGATGCGGCTCCAGGCCTGGCGCACCCGCTGCTTCCACTCCGCCAGCCGCCGCGCGCCGGCGTACTGCTCGTGCGCCAGCCGCGCATACTGCTCGGTGGCCCGGCGGTAGAGCTTGTCGGTGTAATCGCGCAGTACCCTCTGCATATTGAAGCGCGGCATCACCGTGATCATCGCCTGCTTGGCGCGCCGCACCCATTCGGTCGAATGTCCTTCCGGGCCACGCTGGTAGTACAGCGGTACGACCTCTTCCTGCAGCGTGTGCAGGATCAGTTCCGCCTCGATCGAATCCCGCCGGCTCCAGTCCTGTACATCGGATGGCGGAATACCCCAGCCGTTGCCCGCCATGCATCCCTCGGCCCACCAGCCGTCCAGGATGCTCAGGTTCAAGCGGCCGTTGATCGCGGCCTTGATGCCGGAGGTGCCGCTGGCCTCGAGCGGCGCGATCGGGGTGTTGAGCCACACGTCGACGCCCGATACCAGCGAGCGGGCGAGCTGCAAGTCGTAGTCTTCGAGGAAGATGATCCGGCCGATGAACTCCGGCGAGGTCATGAGCTGGCGAATCTCGCGCAGCACTTCCTTGCCCGGCTCATCCGCCGGATGCGCCTTGCCGGCGAACAGCAGCACAACCGGCCGCTGCGGGTCATTGACCAGCCGGGCAAGACGGGTTCGATCGCGCAACAAGAGCGTGGCCCGCTTGTAGGTGGCGAAACGGCGGGCGAAGCCGATCGTGAGCACGTCGGAACGCGCCGGATCGAGGAGTCGGGTGATGCGCGCCAGCTGCGCGAGGCTCAAGCCCTTGCGGGAGTACTCGCGCTCGAGCCGGGTACGCACCACGTCGAGCATCTTGGCCTTGACCTCCTGGGCGGTCCGCCAGAAGCGCTCTTCCGGCACCGCCGAAAGCGCGGCCCAGAAGTCCCGGTCGGTCAAGCGCTCGGTCCAGCCAGTGCCGAGCTCGGCGTCGAAGAATTCGCCCCAGAGCTTGTGCAGGAAGGTGGGAACATGCACGCCGTTGGTCACGAACCCGACCGGATTGTCCTCGGGACGGACCTCGGGCCAGTGATCCGCGCACAGCTCGCCCGAGACCTTGCCGTGGATGCGGCTGACTCC
The DNA here is from genome assembly GCA_021797465.1 of Pseudomonadota bacterium. Classification (GTDB taxonomy): domain Bacteria; phylum Pseudomonadota; class Gammaproteobacteria; order Steroidobacterales; family Steroidobacteraceae; genus 13-2-20CM-66-19. The sequence goes on from JAJZZR010000234.1 coordinate 13,296, forward strand.
ATTGATCTGCCGTGCGCCGTTCAGCGCCAGTCGGGTCATGTTGAACATGCCGGGCACGGCCGGCGCGCGTCCCAGCTCGAGAAAGCGCTCCACGGGTATGCCGAGGTCGTTGATGAAGTCCTGGAAGTGCTCGAGGATCAGCCCGTGCCCAAACGCATCGTGTCCCGCGGACACCGGTGTATGCGTGGTGAATACGCACGCCGACGCCGTGGCCTCCAGCGCCGCATCGAACGGCAGTCCCAAGCCCTGGTGCTCGCGCACCAGCTCGAGAATCAAGAAGGCCGCGTGGCCCTCGTTCAAATGCCAGACGGCCGGTGCGAGCCCGAGCGCGCGCAGCGCGCGCACGCCGCCGATACCGAGGATCATTTCCTGGCGGACGCGGGTCGATTCGTCCCCGCCGTAGAGCCGCCGGGTGATGTCGCGATCGGAGGGCGCGTTCTCCGGGGTGTTGGTGTCGAGCAGATAGACGGGCACGCGGCCGGCCTGAGCCTTCCAGATGCGCGCCACCACGTCCCGTCCGCCGATGCGCACGGAAATCGTCAGCCATTGGCCATCGCCGCCGCGCACCGGCTCGACCGGCAGGTCGCGTGGGTCGTGGGCCTTGTACTCGTCGTGCTGCACGCCGTCGTCGTCGACCGATTGGGTGAAATAGCCCTGCTCGTAGAGCAGCCCCACGGCCACGAAATGCGCGCCGTCGTCGCTTGCGGCTTTGCAATAGTCGCCGGCCAGCACGCCGAGGCCCCCGGAGTAGATCGGAAAGCTCTCGTGAAAGCCGTACTCGGCGCAGAAATAGGCGACCAGCGACTCTCCGGCGCGGGGACGCGCGGCGAGATAGGCATCCAGCCGCTGCATCACCGCCGTATAGCGAGCCACGTACTGCGGGTCGCCGGCGGCCCCATCCAGGGCTCGCTGCGGCAGGCAGCGCAGCATCAGCCGCGGATTGCCGCGGCATTGGTTCCACAGCTCGGGGTCGAGGTCCTCGAACAGCGCGCGGGCCGGCCGGTGCCAGCTGAAGAACAGATTGCCGGCGAGTTCGGGCAGGCGCGCCAGCGCCTCGGGAATGACGGGAACGACTTCGATCAAAGACTTGCGCATGACAACAGTGGATTGGGAACGGTCACAGGCGGTGGAGTCTAGCCGCTTCGCGCCGCTGGCGCGCGGGCGCGTATCGTGGTCGCGGCCCGCCGCCGGTGTCTGCGCCGTTGCGAAGCGGCGCGTATGTGCGAGAATCGCCGCGACCGCGGGAGGTGCGAATCATGCTCAACAGTGCGCGCATCATACGATTCCTGTCGGCGCTGCCCGCGGCAGGGGCGGTGCTCGTTCTGGGTATCGGCAGCGCCTCGGCGCAGCCGGTGCGGCTGGAGAATCTCGCGCATTTCCCGCGCACCACGCTGACGATCGAAGCGGACGGGCACGCGTGCCGATTCCGTGTCTGGATCGCCGATACGCCGGACCGCCAGGCGCAGGGGCTGATGTTCGTGCGCGACCTGCCGCCCACCGAGGGCATGCTTTTCCCG
>JAJZZR010000063.1 GCA_021797465.1 Pseudomonadota bacterium
GGCCGGCTGGCCCCGCCGTTGATCGTTCGCGAGCTCGATGGGCACGAATTCGATCTGGCCCGCGAGCGCGGCCACGTGGTTCTACTGAATTTCTGGGCGACCTGGTGCTCTCCCTGCCGCGCGGAAATGCCGCTGCTGGAGGCGCTTTATCGACGCTATCGGGGTCGGGGCCTGGTCGTGCTCGCACTGAGCATCGATACGCCCGCCGGAGCCGCGCGTGCCCGCCGCATCATGCGCAAGTTCACCTACCCGGCGGCGCTGGCGAGCGCGGCTCGCCTGGACGGGTTCGGGGAGCCCCAGGCCGTTCCCATGACCTACGTCATTGGCGCACACGGGATCGTACGCGCGCAATGGGTTGGGGGCTTGGCGAGCCTCTCTCGGCGCCGTCTGAAGCAGCGGGTTCTGCCGCTTCTGGCGGCGCTGAAGCATTAGCGGCGCGGTCCGCCCGGCGGTCGCACGGGACCGGCGGCCCGCACGCTATACTGGGCCGATTCCAGGCAACAGACGCATACGATGTCCAAAGTCCTTCCTCTGGCCGGCAAGATGCCCCCCGCCGGCGGGCCATTCAATACCGTCGAGGAAATCCTTGCGGACCTCAAGGCGGGCCGGATGGTCATCATCATGGACGACGAGGAACGGGAGAACGAGGGTGATCTGATCATGGCGGCCGAGCGGGCGACCCCGCAAAGCGTGGCATTCATGATCCGGCATACCAGCGGGATTCTCTGCGTGCCCATGGAAGAAGAGTGGCTGGATCGGCTCGATCTGCCGCAAATGGTTGCCAATAACAGCGAATCGCACCGAACCGCCTTCACGGTCTCCGTGGACGCCGTCTCTGGAACGACCACCGGTGTATCGTCGAGCGACCGGGCGCGGACCATCCGCACCCTCGCTCGTCCCGACGCCGGGGCCACGGATTTCACCCGCCCCGGACACATTTTTCCCCTGCGCGCGCGCCGGGGTGGCGTGCTCGTGCGCACAGGGCACACGGAAGCGGCGGTCGATCTGTGCCGGCTCGCCGGAATGCAGCCGGTGGGCGTGATCTGCGAGCTGATGAACGACGATGGATCGATGGCCCGGCGCCAGGACTTGCATGCGTTCGCGGTCCGCCATGAGCTGAAAATCGGCACCATCGCCGACCTGATTCGCTACCGGTTGCGCAATGAGCGATCCGTTGAACGAGTCGCGCAACAGCCGGTCCAGACCGAGTTCGGAGAATTCCGCCTCTACGCTTATCAGGACCGGGTTGGCGACGAGGTGCACTTGGCTCTGGTCAGAGGTGAGATCGAGACCGATGTCCGACCGTTGGTTCGCGTGCACCTCGCCGACCCGCTGCGCGATCTGCTTGGTATCCGCGCCGACCCGCTCGCGTGGACATTGCGGGCCGCCATGGAGCGCATTGCACGGGCCGGCAGCGGGGTGATCGTGATTCTGCGCGAGCGCGAAGCGCCGAACGATCTGCTCGATGCCCTGCGGTCGATGACCCCGCCCGCCGGATCGGACACGACGGCGCGAGCCGTCCGTCGAGATGGACAGGTGCTCAAGACCTTCGGCATCGGCGCGCAGATCCTGAAAGATCTCGGGGTCAAGCGCATGCGGGTCCTGTCCGCCCCGAAGCAGATCCACGGCATCGCCGCTTTCGGCCTCGAGATCGACAGTTACGTCGGAGAGGATGCTTGAGCGGGCCTCACCGGGTGGAAGGGCAGGTCGATGCCCGAAGCCGCAAGGTCGCTCTCCTGGCCGCGCGGTTCAACGACTTCATTGTTGCGAGTCTGCTGAAGGGCGCCGAAGGCTCCTGGGTGGCGCACGGGGGGGCGCTGGAGGATCTGCTGGTGGTGCGGGTGCCGGGCGCCTTCGAGCTGCCGGTGGCCGCACGGCGACTCGCCGCCAGCGGTCGCTATGATGCACTCGTGGCGCTCGGCTGCGTGATCCGCGGCGGCACGCCGCATTTCGAGTATGTCGCCGGCGAATGCGCCGGCGGATTGCAGCGAGTCGCGTTGGAGACCGGTGTGCCGGTGATCTTCGGCGTGCTCACGGTCGATACGGTCGAGCAAGCCATCGAGCGGGCCGCCACCGGTGCCGGCAACAAGGGCGCCGAGGCGATGGAGGCGGCGTTGGAGATGGCCGGCGTATTCGCGCAGCTGGGGCCCTGATGGGCGCCGCGACTTTCCCGCGCGCGTTGCCGCGGCAACGTTCGGTGGCGCGCAAGCTGGCGCTGCAGGCGCTGTATCGCTGGCAACTGAACGAGTGTCCGTGGCAGGACCTGGTGCAGGAGTTCAGTACGGCGGAGGACATGCCACGGGCCGACCGCGAGTACTTCCGCGAGCTCCTCGAGGCGATCTGCGCCTCGCATGCGGCGCTCGATGAACGGCTCGCCTCGCTCATCGATCGCAGTCCGGCGCTGCTCGATCCCGTTGAGCACGCCGCGTTGCTGATCGGATTGTATGAACTCGGCCATCGGCTCGATGTGCCCTTTCCGGTGGCGATCAGCGAAGCGGTCGCCCTGGCCAAGCGCTTCGGCGCGACCGACGGGCACAAGTACGTCAACGCGGTACTCGATCGAGCGGCACGCGATCTGCGGCCCGACGAACACTGAGGCGGGCAAACTCCCGGCCGCATATGCCCTTGTCCGAATTCGAGCTCATCGAGCGCTACTTCCGCGGTTGCGGGTCGCGGCGCGAGGATGTGATCATTGGTGTGGGCGATGACGCGGCGGTGCTGCGTTGCCCCGCTGATGCGCAGTTGGCGGCGGCCGTCGATACCCTGGTCGAGGGCGTGCATTTCCCGCGGGACAGTCCCGCGCAATCCATCGGCCACCGGGCGCTCGCGGTCAATCTGAGCGATCTGGCGGCCATGGGCGCGCGCCCGTCATGGGCGCTGCTCGCGCTCACTCTTGCCGAGGCCGAAGAGCGCTGGCTGGCGGAGTTCGCCGCCGGGTTGGGCGCGCTCGCGCGGGCCCATGGCGTTGCGCTCGTCGGCGGCGATACGACGCGCGGACCGCTGTCGGTGACGATCACCGTGTTGGGCCACGTGCCGCCGGGGCGGGCACTGCGGCGCGGCGGTGGCGCGCCCGGGGATGCGGTCTTCGTGTCGGGAACCCCGGGCGACGCGGCGGCGGGCCTCGCTCTCGAGCAGGGCCGGCTGCCTGCGTGCGAGCAGGCCGAGCGCCTGCGCCGTCGGTTCCTGTTTCCAACGCCGCGCCTGGCGCTCGGCGAGCGATTGCGCGAGCTGGCCAGCGCCTGCATCGATGTGTCCGACGGACTGCTCTCCGATGCGTCGAAACTGGCGCGTGCCAGTGGCTGTGGCGTGGAGTTGATGGCCGCCGCGCTGCCGCTTTCGGCGCCGCTGCTCGGCGCGGTCGGAACGTCCCGGGCGCGTGAGCTCGCGCTGCTCGGCGGTGACGACTACGAGCTGTGTTTCACGGTACGGCCGAATGCGCTCGAACGCCTGACGTCCGAGGTGCCAGCGGCCGAGTGGGGCTACACGCGCATCGGGACGCTGCAGGAGCAGCCGGGCGCCCGAGTGCTGGGCGAGCACGGTCCGCTCGAGATATCCTCGAGCGGCTACGATCATTTTGCCGGCGCGTAACGGCGTCTTTATGTCAAGCCGGGGCGCGCCACGGCGCCCCAATTCATGGGGCGCATCACAGCGCACCGCGCCGGCCGGTCCTATGCTGCGGACTGTTTCATCAGTCGTCGCTCACCATGCCCGCTCACGCCACAGGACCCGTCGCGCATCCGCATATCCGTGACCGGGCGATCCCCGGGCGGATCGGCAAATACGAAGTGATCAAGGAGGTCGGCCGCGGCAGTACCGGTGTCGTCTATCTGTGCCACGACGCCTATTACGGACGCGACGTGGCCATCAAGATCTACAACGTCGATACGGGCACCGACGATCAGCGAGCGCGGGCGGCGCGCAAAATGTTCCTGTCCGAGGCGCATCTGGTCGGGATGCTGCAGCACCCGTACGTACTGCCGATTTTCGATGCTGGCGAGGAGAACGGGCGTTGCTACATCGTCGCCGAGTATGTGCATCACGCTCGCACGCTCACGACTTACTGCCGCCCCGATAATCTGCTGCCGCTGAACGACGTCATCGAGATCATCTTCAAGTGCGCCAAGGCGCTGCATTACGCGCATACGCGCGGAGTGATCCATCGCGATATCAAGCCTTCGAACATCCTGCTGACCCAGGAGGGCGAAGTGCGCATCATCGATTTCGGTATCGCGCTGGTATCCGATGCCGACATCTCGCGCATCGAGGGGATCGCCGGCAGTCCGTCGTACATGTCGCCCGAGCAGGTGCAGAGCCTGGATCTCACGCCGAGCTCGGACATCTACTCCCTCGGCGCGGTGATGTACGAATTGCTCACAGGTACCCGGCCGTTTCGCGCCGGCAACCTGCAGAAACTTCTGCACCAGATCGTCTATGCGACGCCGCCGCCGATTCATCGCGTGCGCCAGGACGTCTCCGAGGAGCTCGAGGGCGTGGTCGTCACCGCGCTGCAGAAAGATCCCGTCAAACGCCAGCGCACCGGGCTCGAGCTGGCGGCCGAGCTGGCCCGGGTCCATCACCGGCTGCGTCAGAACAATGTGCGGTTCGATCTGCAGGAGCAGTTCGGGGTCTTGAGGCGGCTGAAGTTCTTCCAGGAATTCTCCCACACCGAGGTCAGCGAGGTGCTGCATGCCAGCGCCTGGCAGCAGTACGCCGCGGGCGAGCAGATCATCCGCGAGGGCGAGCTCGACGACCGCTTCTACATCCTGGTCGCGGGCCGTTGCGCGGTGATGCGTCGCGGCCAGCTCATCGCCATGCTCGAGACGGGCGATTGCTTCGGCGAGGCGAGCTACGTGCCCGGCGCCAAGCGCACCGCCACGGTACGGGCGGTCGATGCCGTGACGGTGCTGAAAGTGAGCGCCACGCAGCTCGAGCAGGTCTCGGTTTCCTGTCAGCTGCGCTTCAACCGCGTATTCCTGCGCAGCCTGATCGGGCGCCTGCAGGGGGAGTCGCGCTAGGACCCGGCCGGCCGCGGCGAAGGCGACCCAGGGGAGCGCAGCGGCCCGCCGATCCTCGGCGGGCGCGGATTCCGTTGCTGCTGCGGGCCGTGGCGGCCTGTTGTAGTCTAACGGACCGTGCACATACTCCTCATCGAGGACGACATCGAGGCCGCGAAGTTTCTCGTCACGGGACTGCGCGAGAGCGGCTACACGGTCGAGCATGCCGCCGGGGGGCGCGAGGGGTTGCAGCGGGCGCTGACCGGTCGCTTCGATCTGATCATCACCGACCGGATGCTGCCGCGATTCGACGGTCTGCAGATCATCCGCCAGCTGCGCGGGGCCGGGCTCTGCCAGCCGGTGCTGGTGCTGAGCGCGCTCGGCACGGTGGATGATCGCATCGGCGGCCTGAAGGCCGGCGGCGACGATTACCTCACCAAGCCGTTTGCCTTCGATGAGCTGCTGGCGCGCATCGAGGCGCTGCTGCGCCGCCGGTCGCTCGCCGGCGATGCGTCGAAGTTGCAGGTGGCGGACCTGCAGTTCGACCTGCTGGCGCGGCGCGTTACGCGCGGTGGACGGGAGATCGACTTGACGGCGCGCGAGCAGAAGTTGCTCGAGTTCCTCATGCGCCGCGCAGGCCAGGTGGTCACTCGCACGATGTTGCTGGAGGGCGTGTGGGATCTGCACTTCGATCCGCAGAGCAATCTGGTCGACGTGCACATCAGTCGTCTGCGCCAGGCGATCGACCGCGGCTGTGGCCGGCCGCTGATCCACACGGTGCGCGGATCGGGCTACGTGCTGCAGGACGAGCCATGAGGTGGCTGCCGCGCCGGACGCTGTTCCAGACGACGGCGTTTCGCATGTCCATGGGCTATACGCTGCTGGTGACGATCGCCGTGGGCATGACCCTCGCGACCACGTATCTGCTCACCCAGAGCATCATCCGCGGCAACATCGATCTGATCATCGATACCGAGCTGAACAGCCTGGAGGATCAGTACGTGTTGCGGGGCGTCCCGGGCGTCAAGGACGAGATCAACGTGCGCATCGACAGCTGGGGCCGCATCGGCGCGGTGTACATGCTGGCGAGCCCGACTTTCGCGCGCCTTGCGGGAAACGTGACCAACTGGCCGTTCGACGGCGCGCCGCGGGCGCGCTGGCCGGAGTTCCGCATCGAATCGATCGAGCCGGGACAGAACCTGGTGCACCCGGTGCGCGCCGCGGTGCGACGGCTACCGAACGGCGACTGGCTGCTGGTCGGGACCGACGTGTCGCAGGCCGAGCGCTACGCGCACACCTTCCGGACCGCCACGCTCTGGGGAATGGGTCTGTCGATTCTGGTCGCGGCGGTGGCCGGGTTCGCCTTCAGCTTCCGTCTGAGCCGACGTGTCGGGAACGTCACCGATACGTGCGTCAGGATCATGAGCGGGGACCACGGCCGCCGGCTGCCGGTGGCCGGCACACGTGACGAATTCGATGCACTCGCCGTATCGGTCAACCGTGTGCTCGACCGGCTGGAGGAGCAGACGCGCACGCTGCGCGCGACCTTCGACAGCGTAGCCCACGACCTGCGGGCGCCGCTGCATCGCTTGCGTTCACGGATGGATGCGGTGCTGCGCCGGCACGATCTGCAGCCGGACATTCGCGAGCCGGTGGAGTCGGCGTTGCAGGACGTCGACCGCCTGCAGCGCACGCTGGGGACGCTCCTGCAGATTGCATTGGCGGAGTCCGGGGCGCCGCTGGCGGCGGTCGCTCCCGTGGACCTTTCGGCGCTGGTTGCGGAGATGGTCGAGCTGTTCGAGCCGGTGGCGGCCGAGCGGGGCCTGTCCTTGACCGGGCGCGCCGAGCCTGGGGTGTTCGCCGAGGGCAACCGCCAGCTGTTGGCGCAGCTGATCACCAATCTGGTCGAAAACGCGTTGAAATTCGTGCCTTCGGGCGGCCGGATTGAAATCGAGGCGCGGAATCAGTCGGGCCATGCGCGCCTGACCGTGAGCGACGACGGGCCCGGCTTGTTGCCCGCGGAACGTCGCCGGGCGGGGCGGCCGTACGCGCGGGTCGCCCCCGGCGGGGGCGACGGCGGCGGGCTGGGCCTGGCGCTGGTCTCGGCCATCGCGCGGTTGCATCGGGGCGAGTTGAAGCTCGAGGACAATGCGCCGGGTCTGCGCGCGATCATCGATCTGCCGGCGGTGGTGCCGCCCGCGGTCGAGGACCGTTGACGCTCGAGCCATGCGATCCGCTGCCGGTTGGCCTGCGCCGTCCGCCGCAACAGATAGGGTGTTGCAACGTGTGCGACGAGGCGGAGCAAAATCTTGCATACGCATGAGCGGGTGGCTGCGCTGCTGCGCGGCTGAGGAGTGCGCGGAGCGTTAGAGGGTCGGTTAACGTTGTTCTTTCAGCCGCAGTACCGCCCGGAACTCAATCTCGACGAGCGCGTTCGGTGCGCTATGAAGAGAAATTCCGGCGATCGGATCAAGTTCGACGGTCCCCAGCAGTTGCGCCACGCCGGCGTCGGCCGACCGCGCAACCTGTGGAGGCGTCCCGAGCGCATCCGCAGTTTTGCGCGCGCCCGAGATCTGTTTCGCCAGCGCGCGGCTGAAGGTACTTGAGTGCGGCCCCGGGGAATTTGGACAACAATGAGAACAAGTCATGGGCCGGAAGACCGGGAATGGCGTACGCGTTTTCGCCGCGAGGACAGAGCGAATATGTCGCGCACGTCATTTCCATTGTGAAGACATTGCCCAACCATCTCGGCCGGGGCGTGTGGTGGTGGGGCGCGGAGTTCACTGCCGACCAGCGCATGTTGTCGCGAAATCCATGGTCCTATCGATCCCTGTTTGGTGAACGCGGAAATGCGTTGCCGGCTGTGCAGACGCTTTGCTCTGCCGCGGCGCCGTAGCGGCGGTCCGATGAGCAACCGGATACGCGTGGCGGCGGTTTTTTAGGCGAGGCGCGAACTCGCGCAGCTGCGCGGCGGGGACGGCGGCATTGCGGAGGAGGCGCGGGCGAAGGGGGTCCGGCGTATGCCTGCGGCCGGACGCCAGCGAGCCGGAGGTCCACCGTGGCTCGGGCAAGAGTCGGCCGAGCGCCTTCCCGCCGCCTCGCAGGCGATTGTCTCGGTCATGCGGCGGAAGTTACCCTCGTTGCCGGAATCAGCGGGTTTTCACCAGCCTGTCAAGAAGCAGAGTTCTTGGTGCCGCGCGCGTCTGGATAGGGACCGAACGCGGCTCGCCGGCCGCTCGATGGTCATCACGCTGAGGGATTCCGCGGCCGATGCGCGGCATCCTTGTCGCATTCAATGAGGGCGTAGGCCGAGTGGTTGTGGATGGACTCGAAGTTCTCCGACTCCACGACGTACGAGGCGACCCGTTCGTCGGCGTTGAGGCGCATGGCGACGTCGCGCACGATGTCCTCGACGAACTTTGGGTTGTCGTAGGCCCGTTCGGTGACATACTTCTCGTCGGGGCGCTTGAGAATGCCGTACAGCTCGCAGGAGGCTTCCCGCTCGGCGATCTCGATCAACTCCTCGATCCAGATGTGGCTGCGCAGCTTCGCGGTGATGGTCACGTGCGAGCGCTGATTGTGCGCTCCGTAATCCGAGATGCGCTTGGAGCAGGGGCAGAGGCTCGTCACCGGCACGATCACCCGCACCCACATGTCCGTGACGCCGTCGTGGCGCTCGCCGATCAGGCTGGCGCGGTAGTCCATCAGGCTCTCCACGCCCGTCGCCGGCGCGCGCTTCATGACGAAGAACGGGAAGGTCATCTCGATGTGGCCGGCATCGGCCTCCAGCCGCGTGGTCATGTTCTCGAGCATGCCGCGGAAGGACTCCACGGAGATTTCCCGCTCGGCATGCAGGATTTCCACGAAGCGCGACATGTGCGTGCCCTTGAAGTGATGCGGCAGGCTGACGTACATGTTGAACGTGGCGATCGTGTGCTGCTCGCCCGCGGAGCGATCCTTCACGCGCACCGGGTGGCTGATCTCCTTGATGCCGACCCGATTGATCGGCAGGTGGCGCGTATCGGCGCGAGATTGCACGTCCTCGACTTCGGCGAGACTCTGGCGAGCGGTCTTGGCGGCGCTTGGCGGGGGATTCATGGGTCAAGGGTACCGGATCAGTGCGTCTTTGGCCTATATCAATCGGTATAGAGGAACGGTGCGCTCTACCGGCGGTGCGGTGGCTGGGGCTGGGCTGCAAGCCCGCTGTCAGGACGGTGGCGCCGCGACTGTGTACGTGGCCGCTGTGCCATAGCCCTGCGCAAGACCGGAGCGGACAGCCTGTCCGCCCGCGGGCTTCTCAGGCTCGGCTCACCGAACGAACCGGCTCGTGCCGCTGCAGCGACCACCAGCGCTCGATGCTCGCGCCGAGACTGGCGGGATCGAGTCCCGCGGCCGCCAGGCACGAGCCCCGCGAGCCGTGCTCGATGAACCGATCCGGGATGCCGATCTGCATCATCGGCAGGCTGATACCCTCGGCCGCGAGCACCTCGGCGATGGCCGAGCCGGCCCCGCCTTGCACGGCGTTCTCCTCGATCGTGACCAGGGCGTTGTGGCGGCCGGCGATATCGAGGATCAGCGTCTCGTCGAGCGGCTTGATGAAGCGCATGTTCACCACCGTCGCATCGAGTCGCTCACCGATGCGCAGTGCGCTCTCGACCATCGGGCCGAAGGCGAGCAGGGCGAGTCCGCTGCGGCCTTCGCGCTTGATTTGCGCCTTGCCGATCGGCACGGCGGTGAATTCCTTCTCGATCGGCACGCCCGGCCCCGTGCCGCGCGGATAGCGCACCGCCGCGGGACCGTCGATGGTGGTGGCCGTGTAGAGCATCTGCCGGCACTCGTTCTCGTCGGCGGGCGCCATGACGACCATGTTGGGGATGCAGCGCAGGAACGACAGATCGTAGCTGCCCTGGTGCGTCGCCCCGTCGCTGCCGACCAGCCCCGCCCGGTCGAGCGCGAACGCTACTGGAAGGTTTTGCAGCGCGACGTCATGAATCAGTTGATCGTAGGCGCGCTGCAGGAACGTCGAATAGATTGCGACCACGGGCCGCAGTCCCTCGGTGGCCAGCCCGGCGGCGAACGTCACGGCATGCTGCTCGGCGATCGCCACGTCGAAATAGCGCTCGGGGAACCGCTTGGAGAACTCGACCAAGCCGGAGCCCTCGCGCATCGCCGGAGTGATGCCGACGACGCGCGGATCACGTTCCGCGATGTCGCACAGCCACTGGCCGAAGATCTGCGAGTACGAGGGGCTCGAGGCCGCCTCCTTGAAGATCGTGCCGCTGACCGGATCGAACGGTCCCGGACCATGCCATTTGATCGGATCGGCCTCGGCCGGCGCATAGCCCTTGCCTTTGCGGGTGACGACGTGCAGAAACTGCGGGCCGTGCAGCTTGCGGACATTGCGCAGCGTGCCGACCAGCGCCCGAACATCGTGGCCGTCGAGCGGGCCGATGTAGTTGAAGCCGAGTTCCTCGAACAGCGTCCCGGGCAGCACCATGCCCTTGAGGTGCTCTTCCGAGCGGCGGGCCAGCTCCCAGACCGTCGGCATCTGCCGCAACACCTTTTTGCCGCCTTCACGCAGGTTCGCGTATAGACGCCCCGACAGGGCGGCCGTGAAGTAGTTCGACAGCGCCCCGACGTTCTCGGAAATCGACATGTCGTTGTCGTTGAGGATGACCAGCATGTCCACCGGCAGCGAGCCGGCGTGATTCAGCGCCTCGAACGCCATGCCGGCGGTCATGGCGCCATCGCCGATCACCGCCACCACGCGCCGGTTCGAAGCCTGCTGCGCGGCGGCGATGGCCATTCCCAGGGCGGCGCTGATCGACGTGCTCGAGTGTCCCACGCCGAATGTGTCGTATTCGCTCTCGGCACGATTGGGAAACGGTGCGAGTCCGCCGTGCTGCTTGATGGAATGCAGCTGCCCACGCCGGCCGGTGAGCACTTTGTGCGGGTAGGCCTGGTGGCCGACGTCCCAGACCAGCCGGTCGTGCGGTGTGTCGTACACGTAGTGCAGCGCAATCGTCAGCTCGACCGTGCCGAGACCGGCCGCGAAATGCCCACCCCGGGTGCTGACGGTCTGAATGAGGAATTGGCGCAGCTCATGGGCAAGCTGCGGCAATTGCGATTCCTTCAGGCGCCTGAGGTCGGCGGGGAACTCGATGGGCTCGAGCAGCGGATAGCTTTGGGGAGCGCTCATTGTGGGCAGTGTACACTGCGAGCTATGGTGCCGAGATTGATGTGGCGAGAGAGCAACATAATCATCCGATGTTCAAGGAACTTCAGTGGCGCCATCGCGAGCCGTGTCCGAGACGCTGAAGGGTTCGGGCTCCAGCTCGCCGTTGCGCTTCATCAGAGCGTCCACCCGCTGCTGGGCGGACCTCAGCGCACCCTGACACTGTCGCGTCAAGTCCACGCCTCGCTCGAAGACACGGAGCGCTTCCTCAAGCGGCAAATCGCCACGCTCGAGACGCTCGACGACGCTTTCGAGCTCCCTGAGCGTCTGCTCAAAATCGAGGGCCTGCTGATCGGATGGCACGCCGGAATCTCCCTCTCGGTCGCCGACCGCGGTTGCGGGTCGGCAGCCAAAGGCGCCACCTTATACACACCGCCTCGGGACGGTCAATTGGGGCCAATTTCAGTTGACCCCCCGAGGGATCGGCCGTAGAGTTTCGCATCGGGTTAGAACCAGTCTAAATTGGAGAGCGGCATGAATCTCAAAGGCAGCAAAACCGAGCAGAACCTGAAGGATGCGTTCTCGGGCGAATCTCAGGCGAACCGGCGGTATCTCTACTTCGCATCCAAGGCGGACGTCGAAGGTTTCAACGATGTGTCGGCGGTGTTCCGTTCGACCGCCGAGGGCGAGACCGGGCACGCCCACGGCCATCTCGAGTACCTCGAGGCGGTGGGTGATCCGGCCACGGGATTGCCGATCGGAGATACCAAGCTCAATCTCAAGGCGGCAATTGCCGGCGAAACGCACGAGTACACTGATATGTATCCGGGCATGGCCAAAGTCGCTCGTGACGAGGGTTTCGGCGAGATCGCCGATTGGTTCGAGACGCTCGCCAAGGCGGAGCGTTCGCACGCCAATCGGTTCCAGAAGGCGCTCGACAACCTCTGACACGCTGCGCATCGGGCGCACGGGGCTCATGCCCCGTGCGCCGAATGCGGATATACCCATGAGCCCAACCCCAACCGCATCCGATACCGCAGCCCGCGAGGGCGGTGTCGAGGCCCCGACGCGCCACCCGCTGGCGTGGCGCAGCGCCGAGTTCTATGACCACGGCGCGTTGCAGGGGGAACTGGAGCGGGTATTCGAGATCTGCCAGGGCTGCCGGCGCTGCTTCAGCCTGTGCAACGCCTTCCCGACGCTGTTCGACGCCATCGACGCCTCGCCCAGCGGCGAGCTGGCCGAGGTCGAGCGTCACGTCTTCTGGCAGGTGGTCGATCACTGCTACCTGTGCGACATGTGTTTCATGACCAAGTGCCCGTACGTGCCGCCGCATCCCTGGGCGGTCGATTTCCCGCACTTGATGCTGCGCGCCAAGGCGGTGCGTGCCCGCGACGAGGGCATCAGTTTGCGCAACCGCGCGCTCGCGGCGACGGAGATGGTCGGAGCCATCGCGGGCATTCCGGTGGTCGCGCAGATCGTCAACGCGGTGAACCGCTCCGGCGCGGGCCGCGCCCTGTTGGAGAAGACTCTGGGCGTGGACTCGACGGCGCCGGTGCCGCAGTATCACGCGCGCACGGCGCGCAAGCGCTTGCGCCGTCTGGGCAAGCTCGCCGCACCGGCCGCCGGCAGCGATGCGCCGCGGGCGACGCCTGAGACAACCGGCAGGGTTGCTCTGTTCACCACGTGCTACGGCAATCGCAACGAGCCCGAGCTCGACGAGGATCTCGCGGTGGTGTTCGAGCACAACGGCATCGCGGTGAGCCTGCTCGAGTCCGAATATTGCTGCGGCATGCCACGGCTCGAGCTCGGCGATCTGCAGGTCGTGGAGCGGCTGAAGGAACGCAACGTCCCGCAGCTGATCGCGGCCATCGATGCGGGCTTCGACATCGTGGCGCCGATCCCCTCCTGCGTGCTCATGTTCAAGCAGGAGCTGCCGCTGCTGTTCCCGGAGGAGGCGCAAGTGCAGCGCATCGCCAAGCGCATCTTCGATCCGTTCGAGTATCTGATGCTGCGCCACCGCGCCGGCATGCTGCGCACGGATTTCCAGAAATCGCTCGGCAAAGTCAGCTATCACGTGCCGTGTCATCTGCGCGTGCAAAACATGGGCCTGAAAACCCGCGACGTGCTGCAGTTGGTGCCGGATACCGTCGTCGAGCCGATCGAGCGCTGCTCGGGGCACGACGGTACCTACGGCGTCAAGAAGGAATTCCGCGCCGCCTCGATGAAGATCGGTCGCGCGGTAATCGACCGGGTCGCGGCCAGCGGCGCGGTGCACTACGCCAGCGACTGCCCGATGGCGGGTCACCAGATCGAGAGCGGCCTGGTCTCCGGGGCCGCCCCCGAGCATCCGTTGCGGCTGCTGCGGTTGGCCTACGGGCTGTGAAGACCGCGGGCGAGGTGATCGTGAACGAGCTGACTCCCACCGACCTGCTCAGCCTCGAGCGCTACGCCGCCGAGCGTGATGCGTTTCGCGCCCGTGTGCTCGAACACAAGCGCGGGCGGCGGCTCGCCGTCGGGCCGAACCTCACGTGGTGCTTCGAGGATCGACTGACGATCCAGTACCAGATCCAGGAAATGCTGCGCGCCGAGCGGATTTTCGAGACCGCGCAGATCCGTGCGGAGCTCGACGTCTACAATCCGCTGATCCCGGACGGCACGAACTGGAAAGCGACGCTGCTGATCGAATTTCCCGACGTCGCGCAGCGGCAGCGGCAGCTTGCGGTCCTGAAGGGAATCGAGCGGCGCTGCTGGGTCGAAGTGCGCGGCCACGAGCCGGTGTATGCCGTCGCCGACGAAGATCTCGAGCGCGAGAACGAGGAAAAGACCTCGGCGGTGCATTTCCTGCGCTTCGAGCTCACCGCGCCGATGATCGCCGCGCTGCGCGGCGGTGCGCCGCTTGCCGCCGGTGTCGATCACGAGCACTACCGGCATTGGGTGAATCCGCTGCCCGAGGTGCTCAAAGCCGCGCTGCTGGCCGACCTGCACTAGCCGGGGCCCGGGCGCGCCGGCCGAAATCCGCTACGGGGCTGGCAATCGCGCGCGCCGCGCGCGCCAATGTGGACTGGGCCGGATGCAAAACCGGTAAGATTCGCGGTCTCGACACGTGAGACCTGAAACGCGAGAGCCAAGACCCGGACATGAGTCAGTCGTATACCGCTTCCGACATCGAGGTGCTCAGCGGCCTCGAGCCCGTGCGCCGCCGCCCGGGCATGTATACCCATACCTCGCGGCCGAATCATCTGGCGCACGAGGTGGTCGACAACAGCGTCGATGAGGCGATCGCCGGGCACTGCAGACAGATCGACGTCAAGCTGTTCAAGGACGGTTCGCTGCAGGTGGCCGACGACGGCCGCGGCATGCCGGTCGACATCCACCCCAAGGAGAAAGTGAGCGGTGTCGAGCTGATCCTGACCCGGTTGCATGCCGGCGGCAAGTTTTCCGACAAGGCTTACCAATTCTCCGGTGGCCTGCATGGCGTCGGCGTCTCGGTGGTCAATGCGCTCTCCAAGCAGCTCGAATGCTGGATCAAGCGCGATGGGAAGGAATTCAACATCAGCTTCAAGGACGGCAAAGTCAGCTCGAAGCTCGCGCTCGTCGGGACG
>JAJZZR010000382.1 GCA_021797465.1 Pseudomonadota bacterium
CTCGGTCGCCTTCACCTACGGTTCCCAGGGAAGAGAGCGGGTGGATGCGTTCAATAGCGGCGAGCTGACCCACGGCTGGTACTACAGCATCGGCGGCTTCTACCGCAAGTCCAACGGCGTGCGCAACCCGCAGTATCCCGCCAACATCGGCGGACAGCTGACGGCCACATTGAAGCATACCTTCTCCAACGGCTCGGTCACCTTCTGGGCCCGAACCCTGCACGACCACAATCAGTGGGTCGCAGACTTTCCCTATGTCGTCCACAACGGCAACGTGGCTCCGTACCCCGGTTTCAACCAGCTCAACTCGACGTACAACAGTTATCAGCTGGAGAATTTCCAGGTTCCGGATCCAGCCTGCAATTGCTTCGAAAACGACAACATCAGCAATGGCCGCGGCGCCGACCTGAACTATATCGGCTCGGAATTCCACGAGCACTTCCACGGCGGCTGGACCATCAACAACCACTTCATATTCGACGGTGGTCAAGTCCCGACGCACGCGCTGGTCAACAACGGCAACCCGCAGTCGTTGTCGTCCTTCATTTCCGGCCTCACCTTGCCCAGCCCGCTCACGACGGGCGACGTCCAGGCCACCATGCCGAACGGCAATGTCGCCAATCCCGCCCAGAGCGTGGTCACACAGCAGGTCTGGTACGTGCAGAAGAAGATCATGAACCTGGAGGATGAATTCCGCGTCGACAAGAACCTCGGCGACGGCAATACCCTGACCGCCGGCGTGTATGCCGCCTACTACACCGACAACGACAACTGGTCGTTGAGCTCCAACGTACTGATCACCAACCGCCCGAACGCGGCGCCGATCATTCTGTCGGCCGCCTCGGGTGGAAACATCTACCAGGTGAGCAGCCCGCAGGGCATCGTCAATGCCAACGGCGGCTACTACATCCTCGAGAAGGGCAGCGCCACGAACATCGCCGGCTATCTCTCGGATTCCTGGAAGATCGACAAGTGGCTGCTGCAGGCCGGCGTCCGCCTAGAGCACATCAACCTGTCCCAGCAGACCACGAACTCCTCGCCGGTTCAGATGGGGACGCAGTACGATCTGTGGGACAACGCGGTCGAACTGCCCAACGGCACGTGGTCGCACGGCCACGAAAACAACACCATGCCGACGTTTTCCGTGGGCGCAAACTATCAGTTCAACAGCCACATGAGCGCTTACGTGCGCGTCAATAATGGCGTCCTCTTCGACAACTTCGACGCCGTACGCTGCAACATTTACAACGGCTCCAACGGCTGCCCGAGCCGCGTGCCCCTGCAGACCGTGCAGAACCAGGAGTTCGGCTTCAAGATCGAGAACCGCTGGATCTACGCGAGCACATCGGTTTATCACAAGACCTTCAATGGCATCGGGTACACGCCCACGAATATCGTCGGCGTGCCGATCGGTCCGGCGTCCATCTATGGCTCGACGTCCATAGGAGTGAATTTCGTCGGCAGCATAAGCCCGTTCGCGGACAGCAATATCCAGGTCCTGAGAACCTTCCGGATCGCGTTCAACGGCAACTGGGAACACGCCTACTACAAGAACTTCAAGGGCTGCTTCATCTACACGAACATCAACCTTCAGACGGTCTGCGGCTCAGTCAACGGCAACCAGCTCGCGCGTCTGCCGAACTATCAGTTCAGACTGACGCCGAGCGACACGCAGTCCTACAACTGGGGCACGATGACCGAGCAACTGACGTTCCAGAGGGTCGGCATACGCTATCAGGACTACACGAACTTGACGCCGTTGCCCACGTATTACTCCCTGGACGCGGGCGTCAATGCCGTGGTGGGGGCGCATTGGGAGTTCACCCTGCTCGGCAGAAATCTCACCAACCAGATGGGATTGACCGAGGGTAACGCCCGGTTCGGCGGCAACACGGTGCAGAACAACGTCGGTTTCGGCCGATCGATCGTCGGCCGTGAAGTGAGCATCATGGCCAAGTACTATTGGTAACGCCACGGAGCCTCTCCCCTCACGGCGACGTGAGGGGAGATTCCGCCGTTGAGGCTCATTCCTGGTTCAGAAAGCGGGGCAGGCGGTGCGCGATATGCCATCGAGGGCACCCGTCGGACGCGGACGCACACATCGCACTGCTCGAGCGACAACCGGCGCGGCGCAGACGCCGTTGCCGGCCGTCAGGGTGCCGACTCGACTCCGCGCAGGGAGGCCAAAGCACATTCTTTTCCCCGGGCCGAGGCGCTCGTGCCGGCATGCGGCCGGTGCGGCGGCGGCCGCAAGCGGGCATGAATATGACGCGCTCATGACCGTGCGGCGGCGGGCGGGCGGCGCCGGGTTCCGCACTACTGTGCGCAGCGCGTGGAAAAGCGCGACCGTAGCTCCTGGTGCGCGGCCGGAGCATCCCGTGCGACAATCGCCGCAAAGTCATCCAGTTTCCCGGGGTTGATCTCCAGTGTCCGTTCCGGCTTCCGTCCTCGAAGCCCTGCGCGCCGTCAGCGCGCAGCTCCAGACGGGCGAGTTTCGTGCCGCCCACGATCGTCTCGAGTCGATCGTCGCAGCCAACCCGGCGTTCGCCGAGGCGCAGCGTCTTCTCGCCGGCACCAAGCTCGCACTCGGCGATCCCGCCGGGGCCGAGCGTCTGCTACGACACGCGCTCAAGGTCGACCCCACGTGGACACCGACGCACACAACGCTCGGGGAGCTGCTCCTCGCGAGCGGCCGGGGCGTCGAAGCCGAAGCCGAACTGCAGTGCGCCATCGAGGGGAGCCGAGCCGACCCGCGTGCGGCCCTGGCCCTGGCCCGCCACTACAACAACACGGCTCGCCCGACGCGGGCACTGGCGGTGGCGGCTCCCTTCTGCGCGGGCGGTCGGCTGGACCCGGAACTCGCCACACAGCACGTCAATGCGCTCATCGCGCTCGGCCGTCAGGCGGAAGCGATTTCCATCTACGGCAAACTGGCCGCTGCGGCGCCCGAAGATCCTGCGGCCGCGCAGGCGCTCGCAGTCGCGCTGAACGCGGTGGGTCGTCATACCGAGGCCGGGCAGATCGCGCACCGAGCCCTCGCGCGCGGCTCCAGAAGCGCGACACTCTGCCTGACGTACGCCAAGAGTCTGATGGCGGAGGGCGCCAACGAAGCGGCCGAGAAGGCGCTTCGCGACTGCCTGCGGCTCGAGCCGCGCCTCGCCGAAGCGCACTCCAGCCTCTCCCAGCTCATCTGGGTCCGCACCGGCGACCTCGCGCAGGCCACCGAAGCGCTCGATCAGGCGTTGGACAGGTTCGCCGACGACGACGCGCTTCGGGCGACCAAGGCGGCCATCCTGCAGGGCGCGGGCGATGCCCGGGCCGCCTACGAATGCCTCGCGCATCGGGCCGAGCAGCCGCACGCGCCGCCGGTACTGCTGCTACGCGCGGGGCTCGCGGCGCTCGATTTCGATTCCGCCAAGGCCCTGTCGCTCGCCGAACGGGCGATGCGCCTGCTGCCCGACAACACGCCCGCGCGCAATCTCCTCGCCGCGGCCCAGCTCGGTGTGGGGGATGCCGCTGGCGCGCTGCAGAACTGCGAGATATTGCTGGCGCAGGCGCCGGACAATCAATATCTCATCGCGCTCGAGACGACCGCGCTGCGCTTGCTCGGCGATCCGCGCTATGCGCGGCTGTGCGACTACGAGAACCTCGTCCTGCCGCTGCCGATCGAGCCGCCGGCGCCCTGGACGGACCTGCCGAGCTTCCTCACGGACCTCACGGAAAGTCTCAACCGCTTGCATGACCCGCACGGTCACGCACTCCTTTTCCAGTCGCTGCGACAGGGCACGGAGACCACACGCGACCTGACCTTGAGCACCGATGCGCCGATCCGCGCGCTCTTCCAGGCGTTCGCCGCCCCCATCAACCGCTATCTCGAGCACATCGGCCCTGGCGATGACCCGCTCAGACGGCGCAACAGCGGCCGCTGGCGATTCAACGGCAGCTGGTCGGTGCGGCTGCGCAATCGCGGCTTCCACATGAGCCACGTTCACCCCCGCGGGTGGATTTCCTCGGCGTTTTACCTGCAGCTGCCTGACATCATGGCCGATGGGAGGACCGACGAGGGCGTTCTCCGGTTCGGCACGCCCGGCATCATCACGACACCGACTTTGGACTCCGAATACACCGCGCGCCCCGCCGTCGGCACGCTCGTTCTGTTCCCGTCGTACTTCTGGCACGGTACCGTACCGTTCGAAAGCCCTCAGCCCCGCATGACTGTGGCGTTCGACGCCGTACCCCGGCCATAGCCGTCTACGCCGGATCGGCGGCCGTCGACCCGAGCGCATTGATCGCGATGCGCATACGCGCTCGTCCTCCGCGTGCGGCTCCACCGCGCGCCCATGCACCGCCCGCCGGACTCAATGCCATGTAACAGTCACCCGGCTGCGGATATTGTGCGCCGGCAGCAACACGCCCGCCGTGCCGGTCGCTCGCGCCCAGCTCGATGTCGCGACATCATGACCGTCGACCGCGAGGGACTCGGGCCGGTGGACCGCGTGGATGTCGATCGCATAGGCACGTGAGCGCAGCTGACCTCGAAACGTTCCGCGCGTCGGACCGATCACCAGGCGGTGCAGGCCGTCACGGGTGCTGTAGACGATCGGTGTCAGCGCATAGTCGCCTTTGAGGTAGTCGAGCGAGACGCCGTCATCCTGATACAAATCGAACCGTCCGTCGCCCGAGCCGTAGACTTGCAGCACCAGCGGGTCGAGCGGCTTGGCGTCGGAGTAGGCGCTTGGCTGCTGCTCCGGAATGACCGAGCCGGAGCGCACGAAGACCGGCGCCTGATCGATCGGATAGCGCGCCGTGAACGTCCGGCCACCGGCGTAGCGTCGGCCGGTGAACAAATCGATCCACCGGCCCGGGGGCAGGTACACGGTGCGCGTGCCGCTCGCGGCGAGAACCGGCGCGACCAGCAAGTCGTGGCCGAGGAAATACTCGTGCGTATGCCGATACGCCTGCGCGGCGGGAACACCCTCGAGGTACAGCGGTCGCATGATCGGGAGCGAGCGGCGGTGAGCCACCCACGCATAGGTATATAGATACGGGATGAACTCGGTGTGCAGCGTGAAATACTTGCGCATCAAGGCGACACCGCGCGCGCCGTACGTCCAGGGCATGCGCAGATTCCCCTGCAGCGGATTCTCGTGCGCGCTGTGCATGCGCAGAATGGGACTGAACGCGCCGAATTCGATCCAGCGGGCATACAGTGCAAAGGGAATCTTGCCGCCGTGGAAACCGCCGATGTCGTCGCTTATGTAATCGATCAGCTCGTTGCCCCCACGTGCCGAGAAGGCAACTTCGTAGGCGAGCACCGGCCACTGCGAGTACGTATCGCCGGTGAAGAACCCCGGGTAGCGCTCGCTCCCCCAGCCGCCGTAACGCGCCAGGATGAATGCGCGCCGCCCCGTCTCGCGCTGCAGCGCATCATAGTAGACCTCGTTGGTCCACAGCTGGGGATTCAGGCCAGGCATGCGCGCCGCCCCGCTCCCGCCGTCGATCCACCAGAAGTTGACTCCCGCATGGATTAGTGGGGCATGCAGATCGTGCATGAAAATCCGGGCCTGGCGCCGCCTGGCCAAGTTGAACCGGATGGGCGGCGGCGGCGGAACGTTGCGCAGAACGGTCGGGGTATACAACAGGCCGCCACCCTCTGGGCCGGATTCGACGCGCAGCACGAAGCGATTGACCGCCCCGGCAACGACCGCGGAGGAGACGTCGGCGTAGGTCCGGCGCTGCGGCCACTGCACGTGATCGTGCGGCACCGGCTTGCCGTTCACGAACAGGCGGTAGGGCCCGGACGCGCCGCCGAGATACAAATACAGATGCGCGGGCAGGTGCGCCGGCAACCGGACCCGGGCGCGATACCAGCCGATGTCCTTGCGCCCGTGCGCTCCCTGCGCCTGCCAGCTCAGGCCCACGCGGATCGGGCGCCAGTGCGCACCGCGTCCCGCGGACCCGGGCGCATAGGGACCTGGACTGAAGCGCCAGCGCCGTCCCAGATCGAGATTGAACGTCGGCCGCGGCGGCGGCGGACGCCCCAGATCATGCAGCACCTCGTCGGCCTGGCTGTCGTGGTAGGACAGATCGCTCTCGTGCGTGTTGGCGTAACCGGGATGATCGTTGAGCGCGAGCTTGAAGCCGCGCGCGTGCAGCCAGCGGATGAATGAATGCGGGTGCGGAATGAGCGGATCCCAGTCGTAGCCGCCCTGCCAGCCGTAGTCGTGCCAGCCGAAATCGAGCACCAGCGTGTCGACCGGAATGTGACTTCGTCGCAAACGGGTCAGCTCCCGCTTGATGTGCTGTTCGCCGTAGCGGGCGAAAAGTGGACTGTGGACCTGCGCCGACCCCGGGAAGTACTCGAAGTTCATGTCGGTGACCATCGGACCGAGCACATAGCGAGGGATCATCGGAACGGGACCGCACAGCTCGGCATACTCGCGCAGCGCGCGCCGATAATGCGCGCCGTACGCGAACAGATACCAGTCCTGGTCGTTGCGCGGCCGGCGCGGCTCGATCCATGTGTGCGCGGCGTTCCATACGGGAGTGCCGCTGTCATTGATGAGTCCGTATCCGGACCGGCTGAGCAGGCCGGGCTCGGCGCGCGCGAGCCACACATCGATGCCGGGGATGAGATCGTGCACGGGGCTCTCGAGACCGCGGCGCCCGGGCACCAGATTCGCCCGGCTCACGTTGTCGAGCGAGTCGGTCAAGCCACCGAGATCGCCGACGTTGGGTTGCCCGGGATGCCAGGTATGCACCGCGCCACCACGGTTCCGCCAAGCCACCTCGAGCGTGCCGGGCTTGAAGCGGCCGGAGTGCAAGCGATAACGTACCGTGACATCATCGCTCGAGGCGATCAGCCAGCCGCCGCTGCGGCGCGTGTGCACCTGCACAGCGGGCCAGACGCGCTTCTGCACGACCACCGACGGCGCATTCACGAACCGGCCGGTGGGCGAGTATTCGAGTCGCAACAGCGAGGGCGTCAGAAATTCGAAGCGCGCCTTGCCGGCCACGACGACCGAACCGTGCTGCTGGACCGGGTGAGAACAGGCGGCGAGCGGCAGCCCCGCGACGAGCACGGCGGCGTGCCGCCACCCCGCGCGCGAGCCGCGCCGGGTGCGAACTGGATCGGGCATAGCGAACCTCTCCGGGAATCGGCGTCAGGAGATTCGGCGCGCGCTCAATGCGGCGGCGCGGCGCCGGCGGGAACTCTGCCCAGCCGTACACCGCCGTCGGCTGTGCGCTCGAGCACGACATCGAAGCGCCGTCCGCGGAACGCGACGTTCTCGAGCCTGAGCGAACGCCAGCCGGGCGGGAGCACCGGCGGATAGGCGTCGACGAGGCCGGCCGTGCGGATCCGCAGCCCGGTCAGCCCGAAGATCAGACTTTGCAGATATCCGCCCGTGCCGGTCAGGAACGGCCCCACTTCGTTGGCGGCCGTCTCGGTCCGAACGTTGTAGGGCGGCTTCAGCGTTCCCCCGGTGATGAACAGCTGCAGCCACCTGCCCGCGGCCGCGCCGCCCTCGCCCGCCTCGACCGCGCCCGACACCCACGGCATGATCCCCATACTGAAGCGACCGATGCTCGCGAGCGAGGCCGAACGGACCGCGTAGTCATAGGTGCCGCGGCGCAGCGCCGCCGACATGCGCACATCGAGTGCCGGCAGAAACAACAGCGGCAGAGGACCTGCGCCGAAGTCCTTGCCGCCCGGCTTGGCCGCGCCGAACGGCAGATAATGCGTACCGCCGGGCGCCATCGGGATGTACAGACCGTGCGCAATGCGGCGCCAGCGCGGATCGGGGCGCACTCCGAGAACGCGCGCCGCATGATCGGCGATGCGCAGCGCCTCGGCGGCCCCGAGATTGGTATAGGTGTCATCGGGAATGTCCGATGCAGACTCCGCGACCGAGTTCACGTGCAGAATGTCATAGCGATGCCGGCGCGCATTCCACGTGGCGCGGCTGGTCCAGAAACGCGCCACGGCGCGGATCACCGGCCAGCCGTGTACACGCAGCCAGTGACGATCGAGCGTCGCCAGATAGTATTGCCATTGCGCGATGGCGACTTCCGAGTTCACATGGATCTCGCTCAGGGAGAGCACGTGTGCCGAGTACGGAGTCTGATCCGTCCCGTTGTAGGGGTCGGACTCCCACGGATACATCGCACCGGCGTAGCCGTTGGCACGGGCCCGTGCCTCGGCCGGTGCGAGCGTCCGCTCGCGAAACGTCAGCAGCGAGCGGGCACGGCGCGGATGCAGCAGCAGCAATGCCGGGTATACCCAGGTATCGCTGTCCCAAAAGACGTGGCCGGCGTAGCAGGTCGTCAGACCGCAGGGACCGACCGCCCAGCCAGTATCGGGCGTGGTGCTCACCAGCAGGTAGTACAACGCCGAGTGCGCCACTTGCTGCGCCCGCGCATCGCCGTCGATCACGATGTCCGGCCGCCACAACGCGCGCCATGCCTGGCGCTGCTGCGCCAGCAGCCGGGCGAAGCCCTGTGCGCGCGCGTCGAAGGCGGCATGCAGGTCCGAAGACGCGACAGCGCCGCCCCAACCGGAGCGGGACATCACGACATACTTGGTGACCGAGTATGTCCGGTCCCGTTCAACCCGCAAGCTGACCTGGAGCGCCAGGTGCGCGACCCCGCGCCGCACGACGACCACGCGCCCCGGTGCGTTCTTCGGCAAGGCAATGACCGCCGCCATGGCGACCGCCAAGCTGTTTGGGGCCCGGCCCTCGAGCCACACGGCACGCTCGCGCGCGCTGCCACCGGTGCTCGCGACCGCCACATACCCCGGGTACCACAGCGCGGCGCGGTCCGCGGTCGCGGGCGGGCGCGGGGTGAGCGACAGACCGTGATCCGCCAGCGCTCGCTGCACCTGCGGACCGCTCAGGCGCGCGAGCGCGAATCGGGGCGTATGCTCCTTCCAGATCGACAGTGGAAATGACAGTCGTACCTCGCCGCTGTACTGTGGCGTGAAGGTCAGGCGACTGACGGCCAGATGCGATTGCCGCTGGCTGACGAAGCTGACGACCCGGATCGCGGTAGTCCGCCCGCCCTCGACATAACGATAGCGGGTCGTCAGTGTCGCATCATGCAGATTCAAGGTCTGCCGATATCCCGCGAAGTGCGCCGAGTCGAGCACCGCGCGATTGAGCCATCCGCGCCGATCTGCGGCGGGCGCCGGATTGAAGTCGATGGCATTCCAGCCCGGTAGGCATGCCGGACGGGCGATGTCCCCCGTCGTGCGGTCCATCAGGCCCACCATGTAAGTCTGTGTGGCGTCCGAGCCGCGCGGCGCGGTGAGCGTGGCCAGATAGCCATTGCCGAGCACGCCGGGGAAATAGCTCGGCAGTCCGTTCAATCCCACGCTGAGTTTGAAGCCTGTATGAGCCAACGCCGGCACACCCGCGGCGGCCGCGAGCAGCAGCGCGCACAACAGCGCCGCAGAACGTTTCATTGCCGCACCCGCGCTCCAGCCCGACTGAGATGCAACAAGCCGGCAGGCGGCTTGATGGCCAGATAGACCGTGCTCCACAGCTGCGCGGCATCTGCTTCGGTCGCGTCCGAGCTCTGTGAACCGAACGGCCGGATGTGGTATCGGCCACCCGAATACGTCCAGGACCACAGCTCGGTGTTAGCCATGGATCGGGTCGCCTCGATCGCCCGCCACAGGGTTCGCTGCGCGGCGTGCAGGCTCGAGCGCACCGGGGCCGGCAGATCGGTGCGGCGCAACTGCCGGGCCAACCCGGCGGCCATCAGCGCTTGTTGCCACGACCAGACCACAGCGCCCTGATACGCGTGCCGGGTAAATTCCCTCTGCAGCGCAGGGGACGCGAATACGGCATTGGCCACCACCATGCCGGCGCCGGTCATCAGTCCGGCGGGGAACGGCCGCATCAGCGTCTTGACCAGATGCTCCAGATCGCTCGGGGCGGGCTTGCCGAACAGAAGCACGTAGCCGACGTCGGACTGCATGACGGGAACCGCCTGTCCTCCGATATCGAGTGAGAGTGCCGGGAAACGCACCGGACCGGAACCCAGCGCGGCCAACGCCGAGCGCGCCGGAACTTTCTGTGCCGCCGCGTAGCTCGCCACGTCGCGCACCGCTTGCGCGTGCGACACCGTCACATCGAACAGCCGCGGCGCGTCCTCACCCCAGGTGTGCGCCATCTGCCTCGCGCGAGCGAACAGCTCACGGTCGGCCGCCGGCAGGTATGGCGCAAGCAGCCCGCTGGCGTAGAGCCGCGCGATCGCTTCGAGCGCCGCCGGGACCAGGGCGGCATTGACGTCGTATGGGTAGTGTCCGCCGCCCAGGCCGTCGGTGCTGTCGCGCCAATCCCCGACCGGCTCGCCGGGCTTCAACCCGATCAGGTGTCCGAGCACCGGATCGTGCGCGAAGGGCGCCGCGCTGCGCAGTACGAACTGCAGATTCTTCACCAGTGCCGCCCCGCGCGTGCCGTGCCGCTCCTTGGGGCCGCCGACCGCAGTGGCGAGGTACGCCGCCGCCCGCGACCGTTCCCGCGGGCTGAGCAGCCAGGCGGCTGCATCGGGCGCCAGCATGTAATTCTCGTCGATCATCAGATACGTGTAATGGGGAGCGGCCGAGCGCACGTCGTGATGGCGGAGATTCCACAGCACGGCCTCCTCGCCAATGTCCTCCTCGTGCGCCACCTGCCCGTGCGGCGAGAGCCGCTCGAGCACAGAGTCCAGCGCATCGTCGATGGCCCCGGCCGCGAGCGCGGGCATCAGCAGGCGCAGGCTCATGAGCGTGTCGCGCCCGAAATAGGTATCGAACCGCCATGATCCGGCGAGGAATTTCTGGCGATAGGCGAGAAACGTCAGCGTATCACGCGCCGCGGCGCTGCCCGCACGGGGATGGCGCAGCAACTGCCGCCCCGACAGCGGCGTCAGAGGCGGCTCGCCCGTCAGGCCCGTGACCGCCAGGCGGATCACGCCACCGCGATCGGCGACGATGCGTGTACCGCGCAGATGGCCCTGCAACACATGGAGCGAGAGCCGATAGCTCACCGCGCCGTCGAGTCGCTGGCGGACCCAAGTGATGGTCTGGCCGCGAACGCGCGGCGGCGTCTCGACGAGCGATGGGAGCTTGCGGCGCGAATTGTAGTTGCGCAGCACACGGATGCTCGAGAGGACCGCCCGGTGAACCTGCACCGTGGGGTTGCCCGTCAGCTGGACCACGGCCGAGAGACCATAGAGCGGTCGGCCGCGCCGATCATGCTTCCGGACCGGGCGCAGGCTCCCGATCAGATGCCAGCTGGCCCAATGTGGCGTACGCGCGAACCAGACACCGACCCCGCTGTCGCCTGCGGGAAACGCGAAGAGGAGACGAGGATGCGGACCGGAACGTAGCACCAGGTCGCCGGCCACCGGCCCCTGGCGAAAAAACGCGTTGAAGAAGCGTCCCTGATGAACCGCGAATGTCAGGGGCGCAGGCGCCGCGGCGACCGTAGCGCACCCCAGTGTAATACTGCCGAGAAGGGCGAGCGCGGCACGGGCGTTACGGGAAGACGGAAACGAAGACGATAGAACGGACATGGATGTTGCGGCTCCTCTCACAGCCTGCCCCCCCGAGGGCACCGATAGTATTGCAAGGCCCTGATGACATCGATATCATAATGGTATCGATGTCATCAGGAGCTGACAACCGGCGAGCGCCTCGGATCAAGAAATAAGGCGCGATGCGGTTCGAGTCGTCCGAAACGGATCCAGGGGACTGTCATGATTCGAGCCGTCTTCACGCCAATAATCGATACATCCTGAAAGATTAACCATTTGAATTCGTTGGCTTCCTCGAGCGCCTTCTGGCCGCTTGCGCCGTCAGGCATCACACTCGCGAACTACCGGGACCTAGATCCATGCAATTTCGGACTGACAGACCGTCGCGGCTCCTTGCGGTACTGATCGGCCTGCTCGCCGTCGCTTCGCTGGCCCATGCGGACCCGGCGAACTGGACGAACCCGACGCCCGCTCGACTGTTCGGCCCCTTGTTCGTACGCGTTCAGATGGACGCAATCTTCCCCGACGGCATGACCTTCGTGGACGCGGTGCCCAAAGCCGCCCCGTCCGTCATCCTGCAGCGCTACCGCAAGAACTACCCCCGCACTCGCGCCGCGCTGCGGCGTTTCGTCAAGCAGAATTTCACATTGCCCCCGCCGGATCGTACGCGCGTGCCGCCGGCTCCGACGCTGCGGGCGCATATCGCGCTGCTGTGGCCCCTGCTGACGCGGCCGGCGACCGTGCCACCGCTGTATTCGTCGCTCCTGTACGTGCCCAAGCCGTATATCGTGCCCGGCGGACGCTTCCGAGAGTTCTACTACTGGGACTCCTACTTCACGATGCTGGGGCTGATTCCCGATGGGCGCACGGCGAGCGCGCGGAACTTGATCGACGATTTCTCCTATCTGATTCGCACGTACGGCCACATCCCCAACGGCAACCGCACGTTCTACCTATCGCGATCGCAGCCGCCGGTGTACTACCTGATGGTCGCTCTGCTGGATCCGCGCGACCCGGCGCACGCCTGGGCCGATCACCTGCCGGAGCTCAAACGCGAGTACGCCTATTGGATGAAGGGCGCGGCCGGGCTACACCCCGGACAGGCGCGTCGCAACGTCGTCGAAATGCGCGACGGCGCGCTGCTCAACCGGTATTGGTCGAGCGCCGACACTCCGCGCGACGAGTCGTATCGGGACGACGTGTTGACCGCAAAGGCTTCCGGCCGGCCGCCGGCGCGCGTCTATCGCGACCTGCGCGCCGCGGCCGAGAGCGGCTGGGACTTCAGCTCACGCTGGCTCGGCGATGAGCACCATTTGACGACCATCCGCACCACGGACATCGTGCCCATCGACCTCAACAGCCTGCTTTACGGCATGGAGCGGGCGATCTCGCGCGGTTGCGCCGCGGCGCACGAGCCGGCTTGCGCCCATGCGTTCGCAGCCCGGGCGCGCCGCCGCCGCAGCGCCATCGACCACTACCTGTGGGATCGGCGCCTAGGGTACTTCTCGGATTACGATTGGCACTCGGGCCGGCGCACGGGTGAACTCACGGCTGCCACTCTCTACCCGCTGTTCGTGCACCTGGCCGATGCGCATGAGGCCAACTCCGTCGCGGCCGTTGCGCGCGCGCGGCTGCTGAAACGCGGCGGGCTCGTCACCACGACCATCGTGACCGGCCAGCAGTGGGACGCGCCGAACGGCTGGGCGCCGCTGCAGTGGATCGCGATCATGGGACTGCGCCATTACGGCCACGGCCGTCTCGCGTATTCCATTGCACGCCGCTGGATCGCGACAGTGCGGCGTGTATACGAGCACACCGGCAAGCTGGTGGAAAAATACAACGTCGAACGCGAGCTGCCGGGCGGAGGCGGGGAATACCCGTTGCAGGATGGTTTCGGCTGGACCAACGGTGTCACCGAGGCGCTGCTCACCCTCTACCCGCAACTCGCGCACACTTCCCGCGGCGGGCCACACTGACGGCCCCCCCGGCTCGCCCGCCGCGGTGGGCCTCGGACAAGGACGTCCGTAGAGGCTTGGGGCTGATCTGCCGATTCTCTCGCTCTGCCGATTCCGTCCTGGATTGCTTAGGCAGATATCGACTAGACTAATTGATCCAGCGCCTGATTCCCTGTCGTGAAGTCGTGACCACGGTCGTGGCTGGCAGCTGGAGAGTTACTTTTGCCTACGGAGATCGGTTTGTCAAGAAGTGTGAAGAATTGCGCCCGCGCGCCGCGAAGGCTCGCACAGCCGGCCGGCGTGGCATCGCTGGCTCTGCTGGCGGCTTTGCTCGCAGGCTGCGGCACTTCGACCGTGCACCACGCCGCCGCAACGCCTCCGGTGGTCACTGTAGTGACGACAAAGGCGCAGCAAGTGCAGCTGACGCGCGAATTCACCGGCCGGCTGTCCGCCTACCGGGAGGCCAACGTGCTCGCGCGGGTCGCGGGCGTGTTGCTCAAGCGCTGGTATACCGAGGGCAGCGAGGTCCGGCCCGACCAGCGTCTGTTCGAGATCGATCCGGCGCCCTATCAAGCGGCGCTCGACGCCGATCTCGCCGCGCTCGCTCAGGCAAAGGCGAACGCGGTCAACGCGCACATCACCGCGCAGCGCGACCGGATACTCATCAAATCCCACCTCGTGTCCGAATCCCAACTCGATACCGATGAGGCGGCCGAGCGGTCCACCGCCGCTCTCGTGAAGCAGCAGGAAGCCAACGTGGTGTCGGCC
>JAJZZR010000308.1 GCA_021797465.1 Pseudomonadota bacterium
TCTGGACCTCCCCGCAGGGCCCCACCATAGCCCGCCAGAAAGCCGAACAGCAACCGATTGAATCAGCTAGGAAATCTCACCTCTGCCCCTAGAATCACCGAGAAATCCTACCGGCACTTTTGGCACCGAAATCAAGTGAACCCCGAAAGCGGCGCCTGAATTCGTGATCCTCCATCCAGGGGTGCCCTGGAGTCAGATGCGCGGCATCCGCAACAAAGTCGTTCACGACTATTTCGATGTAGCTGGGATGTCGTGTGGGACACCGTCAAACAAGACCTCCCGCCGCTGCTCGAGCAGATCAAATCCCTGCTGAAATCCACGGGCAGCAGCGCGGCGCCGAAGCGATGAACTCGACGCGCCCCAAGGCGGCCGCGCTCGTTCCCGCGCGCACGACGGCGGCACCAAGCCGGACCCGTATTGCGCCGGAGTTCCGTGAGTTCGCCCAAGTGCCGCCGGCGACGAAGTAGTCCGCCAATAGCGCACGCGCTCGCCTGGCGCAAGGACCTTGAGCACCGCAAGCTCGCCGCCCTCTCGTTCCTGTTCGAGTACCTGTCCGACGCAAACGCCGTGACCCACAATCCGGTGAAAGGCGTCGGCAGACCCAAGGCTGAGAGCTACGAAGGCAAGACGGCGGCGCTCGGCGATGCCCAAGCGCGTAATCTTCTCAAGCTTCCTGCCGGCAAGGACCTCAAGAGTTGTCGCGATCGCGCTCTCCTCTCCCTGCTGCTGTATCACGGCCTGAGGCGCGAGGAACTCTCGCGGCTCACCGTGCAGGACATCCACCCCCGCCGCGGTGTACCGCACCTGCGCGTGCACGGGAAGGGCGGCAAGATGCGCCACATCCCCCTACACGCTGGCTCCCATGAGCTGCTGACCGATTACCTGGAGTCCTCCGGTCATGCGCGCGACAAGTCCGGTCCCCTCTTTCGCCCAATCCGCAACAACCGTACCGGCGGTCTCGACCGGACGCTCTCCGGCGATGGCATCTACAAGCTCGTCCGCGGGTATGCGAAGAGAATCGGAGTGGTCATCGGCGTGCATGCCCTCCGAGCCACCGCCGCGACCAACGCTCTCGAGCACGAGGCGGACATCGCCAAGGTCCAGGAGTGGCTGGGTCACGCGAATATTGCCACTACCCGACTCTACGATCGGCGCAAGAGCCGGCCGGAGGATTCACCGACGTTCAAAGTGTCGTACTGACTCGCGCGCATGGCACCAGCGCTGCGCTTTTCACAGCGGTAGTGATCCTGACGATCCATCGCCAAGGTGATCGCGGCGAGTACTTTTCGAGGTGCCGTCACGTCATGCGAGGAGGGGTCAGGGTCCTGCCGGCCGCAGTGACCACAACGCGGCGGACCAGAGGGTCA
This sequence comes from Pseudomonadota bacterium, assembly GCA_021797465.1. Classification (GTDB taxonomy): domain Bacteria; phylum Pseudomonadota; class Gammaproteobacteria; order Steroidobacterales; family Steroidobacteraceae; genus 13-2-20CM-66-19. The sequence goes on from JAJZZR010000308.1 coordinate 1,368, forward strand.
AGCCGGCAATGAGACTGCCACGCGGAGAGACGGGGCCATCCGGGTTCCCAATCGGGTACAGGAGCGCGGTGGCGACCAAGATCGCTCCGGTCAAGTAGTGCGCGCGATAGCGAAATACACGTGCGAGTGGCAGGAAGTGCAGACCTACGATGAGCATGACAGCCGGTACAATCCACGGGTCCAGCTTGAAGTGCTGGAGCAAGACGACGGCGGTAATGATCGTGATCCACTGGATGGCGTTGATTGTCCGGAACTGGCGCCGCATCCGCCGGGAATCCGGGGTCTGGCGCAGCGCGTGCATAGCACTGAGGTCTCTGCGCAAGACCGTGACGGATGCGAGGCCGAGCAGCAGCGAGGCCGTGAGCACAAGGGCGATCAGGATCCAGCTGTGCCCGTGCGCCAGCTGATCCGCAATGAGCAGCCACGCTGCGCCGAAGAACGCGAAAAATAGCGCGCCGATCGCGCGACCGCCTCGTCTGGCTCGCATCAAGAGTTCCGTGGAGATCTCAGGTATCGAGCCGCCCATCGCTGTTGCCCTGGGCTCGGCCACTGTAACGGTACCGGTGGAGGATGGAATCATGGGGAGTACCTCGTCGTTGCACTGAGACGATCTTATGCCGCGTCATCGGGTTGCCACAGCGACGGATATCAGGAATTGAGTCTGACATGTGTCACTCGGACGGCTTTCTGCCGCTCATGGAGTCACTCCTGGTCTGGTAGGCAATAGCAGTATATTTTCCTACCATAGATCATGTCCCAGGACTCTCTGGGAGCAGACCGTGGCGGCCGCCACCCGGGGAGCCTGGCCGTTGCCCCTGAGGAGCTGGGGCACGGCGCTCTGTTCCACAAATGGTATGTTCTGAAACACCGCCCTTGCGGCGAGCGGCCGCGGCTCGTCAGCCCCAGCCTGGTCGTCTGCACGATTGCCTGCCGGCGATCCACAGGATCGCATCACCCTGTTCCAATCGATCTCGAAGCCAGCCGCCTGCAGCTCTCGGGCAAGCTGCTGTTTCCAGCCACCGACGTCGTCAAGGTTGATGTAAACAACGTCGTCGACGTCGGACGGCGTCTCTTTGCCGGGGAACGCGCAGGCTGATGCGGCCGATGCCCTCGATGGATAGGCGCAGATCCTTCGGCCCGCCGGTTCCGTGTGTCGCGAACGCGCCCGGCGAATGCATTCGTCTGAGCTGCCGGGCGATCTCCTCGAGCGGGCGCGTCATGCGCCCAGCCCGAGGGCTTCGCTCACCGGCACTACCGTGACCCGCGGCGCCAGTTCATAGGGGCGCGTTCCGGGATAGATGATATTGAGCTCATCGAGTTTCAGATCGGCCAGGGCGATGCGCATCGAGGGGGTCAGGGTCGGGGCGTCGGCGCGCTTGACCTCGATGCCCACGCGCCGGCCTTTCCTCGTCAAGAGCAGATCCAACTCCGCCCCTTGGTGTGTGGCCCAGAAGTAGGCCCCGTCCGGCTCGGTGGTCTTGAGGATTTCTTCGAGCACGTAGCCTTCCCATGACGCGCCGCTTTTCGGATGGGCGAGCAGGTCGCGTTCGGAGCGGATGCCGAGCAGTGCATGCAGAAGGCCGCTGTCGCGGACGTAGACCTTGGGGGACTTCACCTGCCGTTTGGCGAGATTCTCGTGCCAGGGCCGGAGCTGGCGTACCACGAGCAATTGCGTGAGCAGATCGAGATAGCGCCGCACGGTCGATTCGCCGATGCCGAGGGAGCGGGCCGGATCCGCCGAGCTCCAAATCCCGCCGTGGTAATGCGCCACCATGGTCCAGAAGCGCAACACGGCGGTGGCCGGTATGCCGACCCCGAGTTGCGGCAGGTCGCGTTCCAGGAAAGTCAGTATGAACTGCCGGCGCCACGTTTGGCTGTCATCGTTCGTCCGGGCGAGGTAGGACAGCGGAAAGCCGCCGCGCTGCCAATGGCGGTTGAGCGATCGCGTACCGACCTCGGCGAGGCTCAGGCCCGGGACATCGATGATCTCCAGTCGGCCGGCGAGCGACTCCGAGGATTGGCGCAGCAGCGAGGGTGATGCGCTGCCCAGGATCAGGAGCCGGGCGGGCAGGGGTTTGCGGTCGGCGAGTACCCGCAGCACCGGAAAGAGATCAGGGCGGCGCTGAATCTCATCGATCACCACGGTGCCCCGCAGTCCCTGCAATGCCGTCATCGGCTGATCGAGTCGGGCGAGGCTGGCGGGATCCTCGAGATCGAAGTAATTTGGCGACTCCCCGCTGACGAGCGCGCGCGCCAGGGTTGTCTTGCCGCTTTGACGCGGGCCCAGGAGCACGACGATACGGCTCCGCTGCAGCGCCCGACGGATGCGCAGAGTCAGTTGCGGACGATCGATCACAGTCTCAATTATACCATGAAAAACCACCACGATACGGTGGAAACGTATGGTATATGGAAATGTGGGCATGCCGTGAGATAGTGATACGGGCCTGCGGCGTGGCAGGGTCCTGGCGCCGGTGCCGGCCGCCGGTCCTGAGGCGCGAGAGGTAAGATAGGCGCAATGAGCTCGGAAGAGACTTCACAACCCGCCGAGGCGGATCCGGCGGGCACGGTCACGCGGCCGAGGCGATCTCGCGATCCCAAGGCGGCCGACCGCGGCCGGCTCAGGATCGGCGACGACTGGAATGCCATCCGGATCATCGCGCTCTCGCAGAGCAATCCGCTCAAGGCGATCGCGGAGTTCGTCGAGAACAGCATCGACGCGCATGCCAAGACCATCACCATCACCCGAGGGCGCGAGCATGGGGAGCACTACTTGTCGATCAAGGACGACGGCGACGGGGTGCCGCGGGATGAGGCGGGTAAGCCCAACTTCAAGTATGTCGCCACGCACATCTGCGACTCGATCAAGCGGCGGCTGAAGAGCGAGGGGGCGGGAACGGGCCTGCAGGGCGAATTTGGCATCGGGCTGCTGTCGTTCTGGACCGTCGGCGATCAGCTCACGATGATCTCGACCGGCGCCGACCAGCGCTCCTATCAGATGAGCATGAGCAAGGGCCATTCCGGCTACTCAGTGACCCCCCGCCGCGTTTTGTTTGCCGAGCGTGGGACGGAGCTCAAGATCAGTCCGCTCCTCGAGGGTATCCGCACGCTCTCCGGGGAGAAGATCCAGTGGTACCTCGCCTCGGAGCTGCGCGACCGGATCCGCCACGCCCAGGTGCGCGTGGCCGTCATCGACAAGCTCGCTCGCAAGCAGTATGAGGTCGAGCCACGCGCCTACGAGGGACGATTGCTGCATCAGCTTCCTGCGGTGCGCACGTCCTATGGCGATGCCTATGCGGAGCTCTACCTCGCCGAACCGGATGAGCGCTGCCGGGTCGCTCTCACGCGCAGCGGAACGCGAGTGATCGAGGATCTCGCGACGCTTCCGGGCCTGGAGCACACCCCCTGGTCCTCGCGCTACCTGCAAGGTCTGATCGATGTCCCGTTCCTGAATCTCACCCCCGGCACGCGCAGCGGGGTGATCCACGATGAGCGCTACGCCGCACTGCTGACCGCCCTGCGGCCCCTCGAGGCGCACCTGAGCGGGCGGATCGAGGCCCAGCAACGAGCGGAGGAGGAGCAGGCCACGCAGCAGTCGCTGCGGGCCATCCAGCGCGCCTTCCGCGAGGCCTTGCTGGCACTGCCGCCCGAGGAGTACGACTGGTTCGACATCCATGCGCGCGCCCGTGGGGAAGGTGGTCCGCGCCAACAGGGTGCCGAGGAGCCGGAAGCGGCGGGTGACGGCGCGGCGGCCGAGCTCGGGGCGGAGGAGCCCGTCTTCAGTCCCGGCACTCAGCGGCAGTTCTTCGATTACGCGGGCCCGCTGTTCAGCGTGATCATCTCGCCGGCCTCGAGCACCACTCCGGTGAACGAGCGACGGAAATTCCGGGCGCTGCCGCGGGATCGGGCCCGCCGGCGCGTCGAGGAGGATTTGCGATTTGCCTGGGAGCTCACCGAGGGCGAGGGGGTCCTCGCCAGTACAGCCGACCAGGAGATCGAATTTCTGGCGCCCGGTACGCCGGGGCTGTCGCGGCTCAAAGTCACCGTCGCTCAGCGGGAGGTCATCTGCACCGCCGAGGCGTTGGTGACAGTGACGGATACCCTCGAGCCGTCGGTCGGGGCCGCCATCATCAATGCTCGGGGCTTGCCCGGGTATACCTTCGAGCGCGCCGCCGGAGAGCTGTGGAGATCGCGGTACGACGCGGAGCGCAACGTCATTGTCGTGAACAATGGCCACCGGGACTTCGTGTTCGCGACCGCCAATCGGGCGCTGCAGCTGCGCTACCTCGTGCGGCTTTACGTCAAGGAGCTCGTTCTGCGCAACTTCGCCGGCGTCTCGTCCGAGCAACTCCTCGAGCGGATGATCGAGCTGTCGCTTTACGCGGAGGAGAAACTGAAGACGCGGTAGCCTATAGAGACTGCCCTGGCACGAGCGGCTGGCTCAGGGCGCCGAGCCGCCCTTGCGGTACATGAACGAACGAGGATCTCGAATGTCCATCGACATCAACCAGCTCACGGAGGCCGAACTGATCGACCTCAACCATCGGATTGTCGCCCGGCTCCGCGTTCTGCGCCAGCTCGAGGCGCACGTCACGATGCTCGAATTTCGTATCGGCGAGCGGGTGAGATTCCGGCCGGAGGGCCGAGCGCCGGTCACCGGCATGATTACCCGCTACAACAAGAAGACCGTCAGCATCGTCACTGACGACGGTCATCGCTGGAATGTATCCCCGCAATTCCTGGAGCGCTCCGAGCCCGAGGCACGCACGGTGCCGCCGGAACCGAGTAACGTAGTCGCCCTGCCACTGCCGGATACGCACTCGCTATGACATCCGTGATTCTTGCCGCGGTGGCGTCGAGTTGCGCCAGAGATGACCGATATTGTGCGATGTCGCTCGGAGACGGAGCTCAATGACATTGCGCGCGTGTCTGCCAACACGCATCCGGAGGCGCTGTCGCTCCAGGCGACCGGTGGCATACTCTGCGCGTGCGCGGTAGCGAATATCTTCCGGACCGTTGCGCGCGGGTACGCACATTGACACAGAAATCCGCCTCCTCGACGAAGGGCACCAAGTACGTGTAGCCGCGCCACTCGACCGCGAGCACGAGCTGGCGGGGATAGCGCACCGCGGTGCGATGCTTCAGCACATCGCGCAGGCCGCCGTCGGGTCCCTCGGCCGACCGCCCCGCGAGCCGAAGGCGCCCTCGATGAGCCCAGGGGACATAGACATCCACATCGAGCAGGCCAAAGCAGTGCGAGCCCTTTGGGGCCGCGTGTGATGGTGGACACCTTCGAGCTCGACCACGATAAATCCCCGACGGGCGGCGACGCGCGCCGCCCGGTCCTGAGAAACTCCGGCTCAGCCGCCGCCGAAGAGCTCCTGGCAGATATCCTGGAAACCGTGGGTGAGCGCCAACGCGAACGGCTTCTCGAGACCGCCGCCGATGAGCGTCTGGTAGCACCGCAGCGTGTCGAACAGGTGCGTGCTCGAGCCGCTGCTCTGGTTGAGGGCTTGGGCGTAGGCGCTCGCGATCGCTTCGGCCTGCGGCCGGGGCAGGCCGCTTCGTTCGATCCGATCGGCAATCTTGTGGGTATGCAGCATCGGGCGTGCGCTCAGGTGCCGTGTAGCGTCTTCAATACCATGGGAATCATCATCGCGAGCAGGGCGGCGATTCCCGCCAGCGTGGTCTTCATCATCCAGCCCAGCACACGGAGCTGCGCGCGCAGATCCTGAATCTCGGCGCCGAGATCGAATCGCACCGACTGGATCTTGGCGCCGAGGTCGGACCGCAGCGCCTGGATCTGGGCGCCGAGGTCAGTCCGGACCCCGCGAATCTCCCGCTCGAGATCGGCCTTGGTGGCGAGTCGCTCGCCCAGCTCGTCGGCCAGGCCCATCGACAGCACGGAGGCGAGGCGGGTGTCGATGCCTGCCTCGCGCTCCAGTCGGCTCGCGAGTTTGAGCGTGTCGAAGATCAATTCGGTGGCTATCGTGCCATGTCCTCCTATTGTAGCGCGCCGGATACGCGCAGCGCTCCGACCCCATGCAAACAGGATATTCCCGGTGAACGCGCCTGCGCGCACGGTGTGCCGGCGTGATCGTGCATAAACGGCCGAGACGGCCGATCGGGCAGCGCATGCCTTGCTGGGCGGCGAGTAGCCGGAGGCAGACATCTCCCGCGGCGCGGCCGGGGCGGTTACAATGGCGTCTTGCGCAGGGCGGGCCGAATATGGGGTCCCAAGCAGAACCGGTGGACAACCGGGCGGCTGGCCGTGCGTTCAGTGGCACTGGGAAAATTAAAGGGTATTTGATGCGCTCATTGCGACGAGTGGGACCGCTGGCCGGTCTGCTGCTGATGGTTCTCGGCTTTGGGCTCTCCTCGACCGCCTGTGCGCAGTCCGCCCTGAATTCCGCTCTCGGGCTGTCGCTGCTCAATAGCGTCTCGCCGATGCAGCAGCAGGCCATCGCGAGCCGGCTGAGCGGCGCTTCGGGCTTCAGCGGCGCGTACCTGCCGCAATCGGGCCTGCTGACCCAGTCGCAGCTGCAGCAGCTGCAGCAGCAGCAGGCCGTGGCGGCCAAGCGCAACGCCCTGCGCGTGAAGACCGTCATTCCGGAGCTTCGAGGCGGGGATTGGGTGGTGGTGCAGGTCGGCGTGACCCTGCCGCCCCGCACGTCGTCCTTCTTGCGGTCGGCAAGCACGACCTCGTCGAGTTCCAGCTTGGCCCTGGGCGCGCTGCCGGGCGCACCGGGTGCCAGTGTCCAGTCGCCGGTCATGCCGATCCCGGATGTGCCGTTGACCGATGATCTCTTGTCCGCGACCCAGCGGAAGCTGGTTCCGCCGGAGCTGATGAGCCTCACCGTCCATCAGAGGCAGCGCATCAACGCCATGCTGAAGGCAATCCGGGACCACGAGCCCTACCAGCTCACCCCGGGCGGCAATCTCGACCTGCCAGGCTTTGCGCCCATTCCCCTGCTGGGTCTGACCGCGGTGGATGCCACGCTGCGGTTGTCGATCATCCCCGCGTTCCAGTACCTGCACGTGCGGGTGACCCTGCTGCCGCTGAAGAAGTCCGGCGAAGCGGCGCTCAAGCCCTTCGGCTACACCGTGTTTGCGCAGCAGGCCGCGAACTTCACCGCGCTCAATCCGATGCTCAATGCCTCGCTCAGTCCGCTGAGCAACGTGCCGGTACCGTCGAACTACCAGGTGGGACCCGGCGATACGCTCGGCGTGCAGCTCTACGGCAATCAGAATCAATTCTATCAATTGACCGTTGGCCGCAACGGCCAGATCGAGTTCCCGCAGCTGGGGCCGATCAGCGTCGCCGGACAGCTCTTCAGCACGGTCCAGTCCGAGATCGAATCGCGCGTGGCGCACCAGATGATCGGGGTGCATGCCAGCGTCACTCTGTCGGAGACCCGGTCGATCCAGGTCTTCGTGATGGGCGATGCGTTCCGGCCCGGGGTTTATACCGTGAGCGGACTCGCGACCGTCACCTCGGCGCTGTACGCCGCCGGGGGTATCGCCAAAAGGGGCTCTCTGCGCAACGTGGAGCTGATCCGCAACGGCAAGGTGATCGATACGCTCGATCTCTACGATCTGCTCATTCACGGCAGCACGGCGAATGATGCCAAGCTGCGCCAGGGCGACGTGGTCTTCGTCCCGCCCGTCGGACGTACCGTGGCGATCGACGGAGAGGTCGAGCGGCCCGCGATCTACGAGCTCAAGGACGAATCCACCCCGGCGCAGGTGGTGGCGCTCGCCGGCGGCTTGAGGCCGAATGCCGACATCGCGGCGGCGACGATCACCCGCATCCTGCCTGACGGCAAGCGGGTCGTCCTGCCGCTGAAGCTTGGGCCGGGCGGTGTGGCGGAGGGCCTGCGCAATGGGGACTACATCCACGTTCCGCGCCTGAAGCCCTCGCTCGACGAGGCGGTCACGCTGCAGGGCAATGTCTACAACCCCGGCATCTATCCCTATGTGCCGGGCATGCGCCTGACCGACGTGTTGCGCTCGGTCTTCGAGCTCAAGCCCAATTCGGATCTGCATTACATCCTGATCCGTCGCGAGCTGCCCCCCGATCGGCACGTGGAGGCGATCGCGGCGAATTTGACCGCGGCCTTGGCGCATCCGAACTCCGCGGCGAACATCCAGCTGATGCCCCGTGACCAGATCACGGTGTTCAATCTGACCGCGAGCCGCGCGCAGATCATCCAGCCGATTCTGCATGCGATCCGCGCGGAATCCACCGCTGAGCAGCCGGAGCAGGTCGTCACGGTCAAGGGTGAGGTCAACGTCCCCGGGCGCTACCCGCTCGAGCCGGATATGCACATCGCGGGACTGATCCGCGCCGGCGGTGGGCTGGCCAATGGCGCCTATACGGGGAGCGCCGAACTCACGCAATACTACGTTGGCCCGCGTGGCGTACGGCACACCCGAATCTACCCCATCAACCTCGCGCAGGCGCTGGCCGGCAATCCCCGGGACAACGTCATGCTCCGGCCGTACGACGTCCTGACCGTCGCCAAAGTCTCTCAATGGGGCCGACAGCCCACCGTCACGCTCCGGGGGCAGGTGCGCTTCCCGGGGACCTACACCATCCGGCCGGGCGAGACGCTGAAGTCCGTGATCGAGCGGGCGGGGGGACTCACCAAATGGGCGTTCCCGCAAGGCGCGGTTTTCACCCGGGTCGAGCTCAAAAGGCACGAGCAGCACGAGATGAATAGGCTCGCCCAGCGCATGCGCATCGAGCTCGGGGTGCTGGCGCTGCGGGCGAGCGTGACCGCTACCGGCGGAGCGCCGGGCGCGGCCGCCAACACCATGATCGTCGCCAAGTCGCTGCTGAGCGAATTGAAATCGGAGCAAGCCGTCGGCCGTCTGGTGATCAACCTGCCGAAGATCATGCGCAAACCGGCCGACTCGCCGTACGACGTCATTCTGCGCAACGGCGACGAGCTGATCGTGCCGAAGTTCGAGCAGGAGGTCACCGTCATCGGCGAGGTCGAAGACCCGACTTCGCACCTGTACCAGCCGGGGCTGTCGAGAAGCGCCTACATCCGCATGAGCGGCGGCTTCACCTCACAGGCCGCCCCCGCCAAGGTCTACGTGGTTGAGGCCAATGGCAGTGTGGTGACACACACAGGAGGCGGCTGGTGGTTCAGTCACAGCGGCACGAGCATCAAGCCCGGCGACACGATCGTGGTGCCCATCAACGCCGAGAAGATGCTGCCGCTGCCGTTCTGGCAGGCGGTGACCGGCATCCTGTACAACGTGGCGATCGCGGCGGCGGCGGTGCATGCGCTGTAACGCGGCCGAGTAAGTCCTCATCCTTGCTCTCGCTCATGAGGCGAGAGCAAGGGTTGCCTCCGGAGCATTGGATCACGATATATGCATCGACGAGCGCTCATCACCGGTATCACAGGTCAGGACGGCGCGTATCTGGCCGAGCTGCTCTTGTCCAAGGGTTACGAGGTGCACGGCATCAAGCGCCGCGCCTCATCGTTCAACACCGCGCGAATCGATCACCTCTATCAAGATCCCCATGAGCGCAATCTGCACCTGCGTTTGCATTATGGTGATCTGACCGATGCGACGAACCTGATCCGCATCGTGCAGCAGGTTCAGCCTGACGAGATCTATAACCTTGCCGCCCAGAGTCATGTCGCGGTTTCGTTCGAAACGCCTGAATACACCGCCAACTCGGATGCGCTCGGTACCCTGCGCCTGCTCGAGGCCATGCGCATCCTGGGTCTGGAGAAAAAGACCCGCTTCTATCAGGCCTCGACTTCGGAAATGTTCGGCAAGGTTCAGGAAACTCCTCAGAAAGAGACGACACCCTTCTATCCCCGCTCCCCCTACGGCGCGGCGAAGCTCTACGGGCACTGGATCACGGTCAATTATCGCGAGGCCTACGGCCTGTTTGCGTGCAGCGGCATCTTGTTCAATCACGAATCGCCCATCCGCGGCGAGACGTTCGTGACGCGCAAGATCACCCGCGGACTCGCGCGCATTCACTACGGCCTGGACGAGTGTCTTTATCTGGGGAATCTCCATTCCTTGCGCGACTGGGGGCATGCCCGGGACTATGTGCGCGCCCAGTGGCTGATGCTGCAGCAACCGGAGCCCGACGACTATGTCATCGCCACGGGCGAGCAGCACTCCGTCCGGGAATTCGTGACCCGCGTCGCGGCGGAGCTCGAGATGACGCTCGAATGGTACGGAACCGGCATCGACGAACACGCCGTTGACCTCAAGAGCGGTAAGACTGTCGTGAAGGTCGATGCCCGGTATTTCCGTCCCGCCGAGGTGGATACGCTGCTCGGCGACCCCAGTAAGGCCCGCGCGAAGTTGGGCTGGAAGCCGGAGGCCACTTTTGCATCGCTCGTGAAAGACATGGTCGCTGCCGACCTCGAACTTGCCCGCCGCGATGCCACGATGGCCAAAGAGGGATTCAAGACCTATCGGTACCAAGAATGAAGCCGGATTCGCTGATCTACGTGGCGGGGCACCGGGGGCTGGTGGGGTCCGCGATCGTCCGCCGCCTAGGCGCCGCGGGCTTCACGAATCTGCTTCTGCGCACGCATCAAGAGACAGACCTCGCCAATCAGGCCTCCGTCGAGCAGCTTTTCGCGGATCACAGACCGGAATACGTATTCCTAGCGGCCGCTCGGGTCGGAGGGATCTTGGCCAACGACACACGTCCCGCCGAGTTCCTCAAAGAAAATCTCGCTATCCAGACGAATGTCATCGACGCCGCCTACCGACACGGTACCCGCAAGCTACTCTTCCTTGGCTCGAGCTGCATTTATCCCAAGAATGCGCCGCAGCCCATGCGCGAGGACTGCCTGCTCACCGGTCCTCTCGAGCCCACGAACGAATGGTATGCGATTGCCAAGATCGCGGGACTCAAGATGTGCCAGGCCTATCGGCGCCAGTACGGGTTCAACGCCATCTCGGCGATGCCGACCAACCTGTATGGACCGGGAGACAATTTCAACCTCAAGGGCTCTCATGTCCTGCCCGCCCTCATCTGCAAGTTTCACGAGGCACGCGAGCAGGGCGCCTGCGAGGCAGAAATCTGGGGAACAGGGACGCCGCACCGAGAGTTTCTGCACGTCGATGATCTAGCAGATGCGTGCTTGTTTCTGATGGAGAGGTACGACGGCGAACACTGGGTGAATGTCGGGTCTGGATCCGAGATTTCCATCAGCGAACTCGTCTCATTGGTGGCAGGGATTATCGGGTACCGCGGAGCCGTTCGCTTCAATACGGCGATGCCGGACGGAACGTCGCGCAAATTGCTCGACATCTCGAAATTGAGGGCTCTCGGCTGGAACCCAACGATACCTCTGGAGTCCGGTATCCAGCAGACTTACAACTGGTATCTGCAGCACCGCGATAGTCTTCGAATCTGATCATCGGGTGGCCCCAAAGAACCGCCATACTGACGCAATGAACGGGCGTAACCCCTCAAAACCGATGCACCCGGACGACAGGAAGGTTCGTGACGCCGATGGCGGCCGGCCGCCATTCGCCCGCAACGTGACATGGTCCGTAACGGGTCGGGGAGTTGCGATTGTGGTCGGACTGGGGGTGACGGCGCTACTCACGCGGATGCTCTCGCCGTACGACATCGGCATGTATTACCTGATCCTGGCCGTTGCCCTCACGGCGAGCCCCGTGGGGAACCTATCCTTGGATGAACCTGCAATCAGAGCCATTGCGGGCGCAAGAGGGGCAGGGAATCCTGAGCGCGCGGTTGCCTTCGCCAAATCCAGTCTCAAGCTCGCAGGCGTCAGCAGCATCTGCGTGGTGGTGTTGATTCTGGCGGTATGGTACGCGGCGAGGCAACTCGGCCTCGGCGGCTCGCTTCGCTCGTTCACGATGGTGTTGCTGATGGCGCTATGGACTGCCCTATACGCCATGGAGCGTCAGCTCGTCGCTACTCTGCAGGGCGTCGAAAGCATTGCGGCCGCGTCCGCATTCGACAGGACCTTGGGAAGGGTTCTCTCGTTCGTAGTCCTGTTGGTCCTATGGCTTTCTCACACGCACGCGACGCTGACGGAAATACTGTTCGCCTTTATCGCTTCTGAATGCGTCAGCGTGGCTGGCGCCGCATTCCGGGCAGTCCGGTCTCTCGACGCCCTGGGTTCTTCGAAAGAGCGGATCCCGATCGGGGAATTGCTTCGAACGACTTGGCCATTCATGATTCAGGTAGTGACGGCTACGGCGAGTCAGCAGTGCCCTATCTTCATTCTTGCCGCCTTTCAGTCGCCTGCTGAGGTGGCTGTTTACGGTGTCGCGACACGTCTCTCGGCGCTGCTTAACACGCCCGGAGTCGCCGTGAACATGCCTCTTGCCCCGACTGTCGCGCGCCTGATTTCGCAAAAAAGGCGGCAAGAGTTGCAGACGGTGCTGCAGTTTGCAGCGTTCATTCCAACATTGATCGCACTCGCGGCGATCGCATGGTGGTCCCTGAGTGGCCACGGGCTGCTTGTCGCGCTCTTCGGCGCGCCATACGGATCAGGCTATGCCGTCCTGCTGATCTTGAGCGTGAGCCAGGGCGTCGGCTTGTTCTTTGGTCCGTCATTGCTGACTCTCTCTATGGGTGGTGAGCAATCGTTGGCGACGAAGATCAGCATCGTGAGCGCCCTGGGCCAGATTGCTGTAATGATCCCGCTGATTGGGCGATGGGGGGCGGAAGGAGCTGCAGCGAGCATCTTCATCGTGACGCTCCTTTCCAAGGGGGGGGGGGGGTGGGCGG
>JAJZZR010000477.1 GCA_021797465.1 Pseudomonadota bacterium
CAGTTCCGTGAGGATGCCGGCCTTTTCACAGGCGCGTTTGAAACGCCGCAAGGCGGCATCGAAATACTCGTTTTCGCGGATACGGACGCTCGGCATCGAAACCTCTGAACATTCTTGGAACCGGACCTCGAGACGCCCACGCGCCTGGACTAATGAGGGGCGCGCCTCGGCGGGACTTGGAAGGCCCGGCAAATGGGCGCGCAATTCTAGTTGAGGCTTGAGGCAAAGGCAAAAAATGCGTGTGCTGGCGATCGAGTCCTCTTGCGACGAAAGCGCCGCGGCGATCCTGGACGAGACCGGCGGTCTGCTCGCCCACGAGCTGTACAGCCAGGTCGAGGTCCATCGAGCCTATGGCGGCGTGGTCCCGGAGCTGGCCTCCCGCGATCATGTGCGCAAGCTCCTGCCTCTGGTCCGCCGGGCCCTCGAGAAGGCCAGAAGCGGCCCCGAAAGCCTCGCCGGCGTGGCGTATACCGCCGGCCCTGGCCTGGTCGGAGCGCTGCTGACCGGCGCGGCTCTGGGGCGTAGCTTGGCCTATGCCTGGGACGTTCCAGCCGTGGCGGTGCATCACCTCGAGGGGCATCTGCTCGCACCGTTGCTCGAGCCGCGGCCGCCGCCCTTTCCGCACGTCGCTTTGCTGGTCTCGGGCGGCCATACCCAGCTGATCGAAGTTCGCGGCGTCGGCCGGTATCGCATTCTTGGGGATACCCGCGATGATGCGGCCGGAGAGGCCTTCGACAAGACCGCCAAGCTTCTCGGGCTGCCTTACCCGGGAGGGCCCGAGCTCGCGCGTCTGGCCGGCGCGGGCGCGCCCGGGGTATTTCGGTTCCCGCGCCCGATGCTGGACCGGCCGGGTCTCGAGTTCAGCTTCTCGGGCCTCAAGACGGCTGTGCAACATGCGGTGCGCGGCCGAGTGTTCGACGGTCGCCTCGAGGCCGATGTGGCGCGGGCCGTTCAGGATGCGATCGTCGAGACGCTCACCGTCAAGGCCGAACGGGCGTTGGAGCACACCGGACTCGACACGCTCGTGGTGTCGGGCGGCGTGAGCGCCAATCTCAGCCTGCGCGCGGCACTTGACGCGGCGGCGGCCCGTCGTGGTGCGCGGGTCTACTATCCTCGCATCGAGTTTTGCACCGACAATGCCGCCATGATCGCGATGGCCGGCTTGCTGCGACTGCGCGGCGGGGCGCGTCAGGGACTGGCGATCGAGGCGCGCGCGCAGTGGCCGGTCGAGTCGTTGGAGCCGGTCGCTGCGCAAGCCTCGAGCCGGGAGCCCCCCCTCGGGTCGCCGTGAGATCCAATGCGCTGGGCAGGGCCCCGCTCACGTGCGCCGGGAGCGCCATTCGCCGCGCGCGGCGAAGCGCTGTAGGCTGCGAGATCGAGACATCGTGCCGTCGGAGCCGCGGGCCCCGGCGCAACGCGGAGGCGACCGCGGAACCCTGATCGCAAACAGAAGGTTGTTAGCGTGAGTATGACCAGCACGCCCCCTGCGGGGGACCGGATTTTCCTGCGGGGTCTGACCGCCGAGTGTGTCATCGGCTTCATCGACTGGGAGCGGCGCGTCAAGCAGGCCGTGGTGGTCGATCTCGAGATGCCTGTCGATTGCGCGCGGGCGGCGGCCTCGGACGAGGTGACCGACACGGTCGATTACAAGAGAGTCGCCAAGCGGGTGCTGGCGTATATCGAGGCGTCTGAATTCAAACTCGTCGAGACGCTGGCGCATCGGCTGGCGGCCCTGCTGCTCGAGGAGTTCGCCCTGGAGTGGGTGCGGCTGTCGGTCAACAAACCGGGCGCGATCCGCAACTCGCGCGATGTCGGCGTGTCGATCGAGCGTCGCCGCGCGGTTGCGGACGCCGGCGCCTCGCCGGCGCGCTGAGCGGCTCGCGATGCCCGAGGTTTACGTCGCCGCCGGCAGCAACGTCGATCCCGAGAAGCACCTCGGGCTCGCGAGCGCCGAGCTCGGCAGGTATTTCCCGGGCGTCCGGTTCTCGCCCTGGTATCGCAATCGCGCCGCGGGTTTCACGGGAGCGGATTTCATCAACTTCGTGGCCGGTTTCCCGACGGATCTTCCGCTCGAGGCCGTGCTCGCGCGCCTGCATGCCATCGAGGGGCTGTGCGGCCGCGCTCGTGAGGCGCCGCGCTGGGCGCCGCGCACCATGGATCTGGACATCCTCTTGTACGGCGATCGGGTGGCGGATACCCCGGCGCTGCGCCTGCCCCGTCCCGACCTGTTGACGCGCGCCTACATGCTCGGGCCGCTCGCGGACCTCGCGCCGGCGCTGGTGCATCCGACCGCGCATTTGACCATCGAGGCGCTGTGGCGGCGATTCGACCGCGCGGCGCATCCGCTCGTGCCCGTTCCGGCGAGCCCCGCGGGCGGCGGCGCTTGAGCGGCCTACCAGCCGACGCTTCGGCCGCCGTCGACCGCGAGGATCTGCCCCGTCACGAATGGGGCGTCGCAGGCGAAGAACAGCGCGGCGCGGGCGATATCCTCTGGCGAGCCGCCGCGCTTGAGCGCCGTGCGCTCGATGATGCGCCGGCGCAGCGCCTCATCGACCCCCGACTCCGGCCACATGACCGGGCCCGGGGCGATGGCGTTGACGCGCACCTGAGGGCCCAGCTCGCGCGCCAGCGACTTCGTGAGCATGATCAATCCCGCCTTGGCGACACTGTAGACCGCGTGATGGCGCAGCGGGCGCATGCCATGGATGTCCACGAGGTTCAGGATCAGACCGGAATTGACCCGCAGCGCGCCGCTCAACGCTTGCGCCAGGAACAGCGGCGCCTTGAGATTGGTACCGATCAGATCGGTCCACGCATGCTCGTCGATTCTGCCGATCGGCGTTGGGTAGAAGGTCGAAGCGTTATTGACCAGAATGTCGAGCCGCCCGAATGCCGCGCGCGCGGTCTCGGCCAACTTCGCGATCGCCTCGGGGGCGAGCAGTTCGGCGGCCGCAAGGGCCACCGATCCGGCCCGCACGCCGTTCAATTGGTCGGCGAGCGCTTGCGCCGCGTCCGCCGAGTCGCGGTAGTGCAGAATGATCTGCGCACCCGCGCCGTGCAGCGCCTGGGCGATGACCGCGCCAAGGCGGCGCGCGCCGCCGGTGACCAAGGCGGTCTTGCCGGCAAGTGGAGCATCGGCGCGGGTATCGTCGCGGCTTTGTGTCATGGGCAGGCGGTGGTTCGGCGATGAGTTTGCGCGACATTATGACGCCGCCGCTGACGGCGGAAGAAGCGGCGCACTCCCGTGCCCTGGCGGAGCGGATCGCCCTCGAGGTGCGCGCCGCCGGAGGCTGGGTGACCTTCGAGCGGTTCATGGAGCTGGCGCTGTATGCGCCAGGTCTGGGCTATTACAGCGCCGGCAGCGTCAAGATCGGCGCGGGCGGGGATTTCGTGACGGCGCCGGAACTCTCGGATCTGTTCAGCCGCTGTGTTGCCGAGCAGTGTGCGCAGGTGCTCCAGCGCGGCGGCGAGATCCTCGAGCTCGGGGCGGGCACCGGGCGGATGGCCGCCGCAATCCTGACCGAACTCGCCGCCCGCGGATGCCTGCCTGATCGGTACGCGATTCTGGAGGTGAGCGCCGACCTCGCGGACCGGCAGCGCCGGCGTATCGCGACGCTTCCGGCCGGGCTCGCTGAGCGGGTGGCTTGGCTCGAGCGCCTGCCTGAGCGGCCCATCGACGGCGTGATCCTCGCCAACGAAGTGCTCGACGCCCTGCCGTGCCGCCGCTTCAGCATTCGCAACGGTGCGGTTCTCGAGCTTGGCGTGGCCGCGGACGGTGAGAGGCCGCGCGAGCTTGCGGCGCCGGCGGAGCCGGCGCTTGCGGAGGAATGGAGAAGACTGGCCGCGCAGCGGTCAGCGCCGCTGCCCGAGGGCTACGTGTCCGAGATATGCCTGCGCGTGGGACCGTGGCTCGCGGGAATCGCGGACTGCCTGGAGCGCGGCGCGATGCTGTTGTTCGATTACGGGCTGCCGCGGGCGCACTATTATCATCCCCAGCGCCTCGCCGGCACGCTGCGTTGCCACTACAAACATCACGTGCACGATGACCCGTACATCAACCTTGGCGTGCAGGACATCACGGCCTGGGTGGATTTCACCCGCGTCGCCGAAGCGGCGCTCGAGTGCGGCCTGGAGGTCGCGGGCTTCGCAACCCAGGCGGCCTTTCTGCTGGCGACGGGCATCGAACGTTGGCTCGCCGAGGCGGGTGATCCGGTGGAACATGCGCGCCGGGCGGGCGAGGCGCGCCGGCTGATGCTTCCCGCGCAGATGGGGGAGGCGTTCAAGGTCATGGCGCTGACGCGGGGGCTGGATGCACCGTTGAGCGGCTTCGCCCTGCAGGACCTGCGCGGCTCGCTGTAGGCGCCACGCCAACATGGCGTTTCGCTCTACGACGCGGTGTTCTCGGCCGCCGTAAACTTGGAATGGGGTGACCGACACAGCTGTCGGTTGCGTTCGGCTTCCGGTTCGCGAGCCAAGTGGCGCGCCGCGGCGTAGAAGCGCGGCAGATTGCCGTCTTCCCGCTCGAGCAGCCGTTCGAACCCCGGAAGACAGTTGTAGTAGGTTCCCACCGAGGCCAGATCCGCATTATTCAGCCCCTCGCGGATCCATCGGTCGTAAACCGGGGCGCGGACCCGGAGCTTGCGCTCCAGCCCCAAGATGCGCCGCGCCAGCCGCGCGAAGACCTGTTGCTTCTCCTGCAGCATCCGAGCGCGGGGAATCGCGGAGGCGTAGAGCCGCGCCAGCCGGTCGCGCGTGTGCCGCAGCAGCCGCGCGAAGCGCATATCGGCGGCATCGAGGCGCTCGAATTCGGCGAAGCGCCCCGACTCGTGGCGGTAGGCGAGCCAGCGCTGCAGCCCCGTGTTCTCCAC
This sequence comes from Pseudomonadota bacterium, assembly GCA_021797465.1. GTDB lineage: Bacteria > Pseudomonadota > Gammaproteobacteria > Steroidobacterales > Steroidobacteraceae > 13-2-20CM-66-19. The sequence continues at coordinate 4,869 of JAJZZR010000477.1, forward strand.
GGTCATCGCGAAGGCTTCGTCGAACGGCGAGTCGTTGGGCACGTAGAGCAGCTCGTGCGCGAGCTCGTGGAAGATCATGGCCACCAGCTCGTCGGTTCCGTAGCGCATCATGGTGCTCATGACCGGATCCGGGAGCCAGCCGAGCGTCGAGTACGCCGGTACGCCTTCGACGACCACGTCGTATCCCTCATGCTTCAGGCGGCGGGCGTACGAGCGCGCCGCGCGCTGATGAAAGAATCCGTGGTACGTCACGCATCCGGCGATGGGATAACACCATTCCTTGGGTCTCACGGAGAACTCCGGCGCCGCCACCACGTTCCACACCACGTACCGGCGGCCGATGTTCACGTAGCTCTTGTAGCTGTCGTTGTCGGGCAGTCCCAGCTTCTGCCAGGCGAAGCGGCGGGCCTCGCGCACTTCGCCCAACTGGCGCACGAGCCCTGCGGAAGTCTTCGGGTTATCGATCACGTCCACGATGGACCGCCGAGCGCGCAGCACGCGCCACTCGCCGACGCCCGCCTGCATCAAATAGCGCGTGCTGGCGCAACCGGCCAGCGTGGCGAGAACGAGTGCCGCAGCGGCGATGCGCGCGACGCGGCGCGGCGCGCACGCGCGCGCACCGGGTGGATTGCAGGCGGAACGGCGCGCGAAGTCGGTTAACATGTCTGCATGCAAGTCTACCTGGTTGGCGGCGCGATACGCGATCGGCTGCTCGGACGGCCGGTGACCGAGCGCGACTGGGTCGTCATCGGCGCGCGGCCCGAGGATCTCGAGCGTCAGGGGTATGTGCCCGTCGGCCGCGAGTTTCCGGTCTTTCTGCATCCCGAAACCCACGAGGAATACGCGCTCGCCCGGCTGGAACGTAAGACCGCGCCGGGCTACCGGGGGTTCGTCACCGAGTTTTCTCCCGCGGTGACGCTGGAAGAGGATCTGCGCCGGCGCGACCTGACCGTGAATGCCATGGCCGAGAGTCTCGGCGGAGAGATCATAGATCCATATGGCGGACAGCGTGACCTTGAGGCGCGGCTGTTGCGGCATGTGTCGGCGGCGTTCGTCGAGGACCCGGTGCGGGTCTTGCGCGTGGCGCGCTTCGCGGCCCGGTACGCGGCGCTCGGATTCCGTGTCGCCGAGGAGACGCTCGAGCTGATGCGCCGCATGAGCGAGTCCGGGGAGCTGGCCGCCTTGGTGCCCGAGCGAGTCTGGCAGGAAACCGAGCGTGCGCTGACCGAGTCCCGGCCGGAGGTCTTCTTCGAAACGCTGCGCGCCTGCGGAGCGCTTGCCGCAATCTTCCCTGAGCTGGCTGCCCTCCACGGCGTGCCTCAGCCGGCGAAGTGGCACCCGGAGATCGATACGGGCGTGCACGTGATGCTGGCGCTGCGCTGGGCAGCCGACGCGGGGCTGACGACCACCGTGCGCTTCGCGGTCTTGACGCATGATCTGGGCAAGGCACGCACGCCGCCGGAGCACTGGCCGAGCCATCACGGCCACGAGGAGGCCGGCGTGCCGATGATCGCGGCATTGTGCGCGCGGCTGAGAATTCCCACCGCGTACCGGGATTTGGCCGAGCTCACCGCCCGCTATCACGCTCAGGTTCACCGCGCGCAGCAATTGCGTCCCGGCACGATCCTGAAGTTGTTGGAAGCCACGGATGCGTTCCGCCGGCCGGACCGATTCGATGAGCTGCTGGCCGCCTGCGAGGCCGATGCGTGCGGCCGCGCGGGACTGGCGGATCAGCCCTACCCGCAGGCCGAATATCTGCGCCGTGCGCGCGCGGCGGGCGCCGCGGTGACGCTGACGAGCGCGGAGCGACAGGGTCTCGCCGGTCCGGCCGTCGGTGAGCGGATGCGCGCCAAGCGACTCGAGGCTCTGCAGTCGCTGTGCGCGCCGCAGGCGGGTTGAACAGGTGGCGGCCGCGCAGCGCGCCGGCTTCCTCAGGGGTGGGCGCCGAAAATGACCGACCCGGCCGGGGCCCCGAGATAGGTAGGCAGGATGTCCAACATGGCGCGCGGGTGCAATCCGAGCCGCGCGCAGCCGTCTTCGGCGCATAGGCTGTCGCGCGTCAGCGAACGGAAGTTGTCGAGGGTCATTGGTTTGCCGGGAAGCAGTCCCAAGACGGCCGCCTGCAGGCGGCCGAGCGCATCCGGGAGTCGCACGATGTGGCAGGGCAGACCCGAGGCCTGCGCGCTCAGGCGCACCAGCTGCTCCAGCGTAACGACGTCCGGTCCGCCCAGCTCGTAGGTCTGGCCGAACGTCTCGCGCTCGAGCAATGCTCGGGCGAACGCTTCGGTGACGTCGCCGACGTAAATCGGAGCGAACCGCGCGTGCGCGCGCGCCAGCGGCATCCAGCCGTGCGACAGTCGCAGCAGGCCCGCGAACCGGTTGGTGAGGGAGTCGCCCGGCCCGAAGATGACGGAAGGCCGGAAGATGGTGAAATCGAGGTGTGCCGCGGCGGCGTGCAGGTGGCTTTCGGCCGCCCCTTTGCTGCGCAGATAGGCGCTCGGGCCGCGGATGTCGGCGCCGAGGGCGCTCATGTGCAGCAGGCGGCGGATACGGCCGGCCCGCATCGCGGCAACCACTTTCGCCGCCAGGTCGGCGTGCACTCGCTGAAACGTGTCGTGCCCGTGCTCGTTCAGGATGCCGACCAGATTGATGACCACGTCCATATCCTCGACCAGCCGATCGAGAATGCCCGGATCATGGACGTCGGCTCTGAGCAGGCGGACCGTCGGAAGAACCCGCAGAGCCTGGGCCTGATCGGGATCACGCGCGGGTAGTGTGAGCCAGTGGCCATCACGCGCCAAGCGGGTCGCCAAGTGGGTACCGACGAAACCGGTGCCACCCAGCACGCATATCTTCAAGGGAGCAGCCATGGCCAGACCTCCCGCGCATTGCCCGCGGCGCGCGCCGCGGGGCTGAGCCTAATAAAGGCGCCCCGGGGGCCGACGATACGCCGGCCCCGAGGGCGTTTGTCAGGCTGCCTGCACCTCGATGGTGCGCGGCTGCAGCGCCGGCAGTTTCGGGATGACCACCTCGAGCACCCCTTCGGTGTGCTTGGCGGTGATCCGGTCCACGTCCGCCCCTTCCGGCAGCGTAAAGCTGCGCATGAACGCGCCAGTGCGGCGCTCGAGGCGTTGGCGGCCCTTGCCGTCCTGCGCTTCTCGCGCACGCTTTTCACCGCGCAGGGTCAAGAGCCCCTTGTCGGCGGTGATGCGGATGTCCTTCGGCTCCACGCCCGGCACGTCGGCCAGAACGACGAAGCGGTCCGATTCCTCGTAGATGTCGACCTGCGGAATCCACGAGATGTCCGCCACCGCAGCGCCCTCGCCACTTTCCGCGGAGAGCGCCTGGTCGAGTTGGCGCTGCAGGCTGTCGATGAGTGCCCAAGGCTGATAGCGAACCACAGTCATGATCGAGCCTCCGATTGCTGATGATGTCAGGCGTTACCGCCCAGGATGTCGTAAAACAGATCTGAGGCCGTCACTCGGGAATTCAAGCGCCGGTGGCGCCGGGGAAGAGCCGCGACGGCCAGACCCGGCTGGTGGGCAGCCGATGCATTTTCCGGAGATACAAGATATTGGGCCCGGTCTTGACTCGGTCTGAAACGAGGTCAAAAAATTTTTTGTGTGCCAGCGCGGCCCGTAACGCAATAAGTTTATGTTTTAATTGTGCTTTATAACCCGCTGGAAGAACTTCCAGAACCTTGACGCATGGCGGGGTGCTCATTAGGCTCTTTACCCCGACACAAGATCTTGTGTCCGCCCGTCGGGTGCGAGATCAAGCGTTCGGGGAGGCTCAGGGGGGATACTGGCTGACAAACGGCGTGCCGCCGGATGCGGTACGCGCACCGCCGCGTTTAGCGCGCCGCCTGTATTCCCTGTGATCCGGTGTGCAGACACTTGGGGCGCCGCGGACACATGAATACCGTCATGAAGATCGATTCGAAGGACACTGACGCCATTCCATTCCAGGAAGCGTCGCTCGACATCTGGGACAAGAAATACCGGTTGACCGCCAAAGACGGCACGGCCATCGACGAGACGATGGACGACACGTACAAGCGCGTCGCACGCGCGCTGGCGGACGTCGAGCAGGAGAAAGTGCGAGAACACTGGTACGAGCGATTCCTGTGGGCGTTGCGCCGCGGAGCCATTCCCGCCGGCCGCATTACCTCCAACGCGGGAGCCCTGGAACACAAGCCGGCGACCTCGACGATCAATTGCACGGTCTCGGGGACAATCCGCGATTCGATGGACGATATCCTGAGCAAGGTCCACGAGGCGGGACTGACGCTCAAGGCGGGATGCGGTATCGGCTATGAGCATTCGACGCTCCGGCCGCGCGGCGCGTACGTGTCGGGCGCGGGGGCCTACACTTCCGGTCCGCTGTCCTTCATGGATATCTTCGACAAGATGTGCTTCACCGTCTCGTCTGCTGGCGGCCGCCGCGGCGCGCAGATGGGCACGTTCGATGTCGGTCATCCGGATGCCATGGAGTTCGTTCGCGCCAAGCGCGAGAGCGGCCGCTTGCGGCAGTTCAATCTGTCGCTGCTCATCACCGACGAATTCATGCACGCGGTGCGCTGCAACGGCGAATGGAAGCTCGCATTCCCGCTGTCGTGCCAGGAATACGAGGTGGAGCGGCCGGATCTGAACGATCCGGCCCGCTTCGTCTGGCGAGAATGGCCGATCCACGACGGATATGTCGTGAACGAAGAAGGCCTGGTCGCCTGCAAGATCTACAAGACGCTGCCCGCACGTCGCATGTGGGACGTCATCATGGCGTCGACCTACGATTTCGCCGAGCCGGGCTTCATTCTCATCGATCGCGTCAATGAGATGAACAACAACTGGTGGTGCGAGAACATCCGCGCCACGAACCCGTGCGGCGAACAGCCGCTGCCACCCTATGGCAGCTGTCTGCTGGGCTCGGTAAACCTGACGCGCTTCGTGCGCGAGCCGTTTACTGCGCGCGCGCGCTTCGATTGGGACGAGTATCGCCAGGTCGTCAAGATATTCTCCCGCATGCTCGACAACGTGGTCGAGGTCAACGGCTTGCCGCTCGCGCGGCAGCGCGAGGAAATCATCCGCAAGCGCCGCCATGGCATGGGCTTCCTCGGCCTCGGCAGCGCGCTGACGCTGCTGCGGATCAGGTATGGCTCGTCCGAGTCGGTGAAATTCACCGAGGACGTTGCGCGCGAAATGGCGGTCGCCGGCTGGGAGGAGGCGCTCGAGCTGGCCCGCGAGAAGGGACCGGCGCCCATCATGACCGAGGAGTTCGCGGTCACGCCCGAAATGTTGCGCAAGCGACCCGAGATGGTCCGGGATGGCTGGAAGGCGGGCGATCGGCTGCCGGGCCGGATTCTGCACGCCAAGTACAGCCGCTACATGCAACGGATCGCGGCGATCGCGCCGAAGCTGGTGGACGAGCTGGCCGAGACCGGCGCACGCTTCAGCCACCACACCTCCATCGCGCCCACGGGCACGATTTCGCTGTCGCTCGCGAACAACGCCTCCAACGGCATCGAGCCCTCGTTTGCCCATCACTACTTCCGCAATGTGATTCGGCCGGGCCGCAAGACCAAAGAAAAGATCGACGTCTTCTCCTACGAGCTGCTGGCGTATCGAGAGCTGGTCAACGCCCGGGCGACCCCCGGTGCGACCGTCGCGGCCGAGAAGCTGCCCGACTATTTCGCCGCCTCGGAGGACATCACCCCGAAGGAGCACGTCGACGTCCAGGCCGCCGCGCAGAAGTGGGTGGACTCGTCCATATCGAAGACGGCGAACGTGCCGACGGACTTCCCGTATGAGAAATTCAAGGATATCTACCTGTACGCGCACGAGCAGGGCCTGAAGGGCTGCACGACCTTCCGGTTCAACCCGGAGGCGTTCCAGGGTGTGCTCGTGAAGGAGCAGGATCTGAAGAATACGGTCTATAAGTTCACGCTGGATGACGGCACGGTCGTGGAGGCGCGGGGTGACGAGGAGATCGAGTACGACGGCGAGTTGCATACCGCCGCGAATCTGTTTGATGCGTTACGCGAGGGCTACTACGGGCGCTTCTGAACCGCCCGTGGACAGCGTCGTGTGAATCGCCATCCAGGAGCCGCATCATGACCCTCAAGATTGATCGCAAGATCGTGAAGTACGAAGTGCAGAAGTCCGAAGAAAAGCCGGCCCCCACAGCGGAAGTCGTCAGGCCGGCGGGCACACCTGCCGCGGCTGAATCGCCGCGCGACCGGCCCGGACAGAGCGCGCAGATCATACGGATGCACGAGAAGCTGGAACGTCCGGAAGTCCTGGTCGGGTCGACCTATAAAATCAAGACCCCGATCTCCGATCACGCCATGTACGTGACCATCAACGACATCGTGCTAAACGAGGGGACAGAGTCCGAACAGCGCCGGCCATTCGAGATTTTCATCAATTCGAAGAACCTGGATCACTATCAGTGGATCGTGGCGCTCACGCGCGTCATTTCCGCGGTGTTCCGCAAGGGCGGCGATGTCACGTTCCTCGTCGATGAGCTGAAAGCGGTGTTCGATCCCCGGGGTGGTTATTGGCAGCCCGGCGGCAAGTTCATGCCCTCAATCATCGCGGAGCTCGGGTACGTCATCGAACGGCATCTGCAGACCATCGGCCTGCTGCGCAGGCCGGCGCTCGATGAGCACCAGCAGAAGCTCGTCGACGAGAAGCGCGCGGAATACGAAGCCCGCACCCGCCAGACCGATGCGTTCGCAAAATCCGAGTTCCCGGAAGGAGCGCAGCTTTGCGCGAAGTGCAGCACTGCGGCCGTGGTGATGCTGGACGGCTGCATGACGTGCCTCAACTGCGGCGATTCGAAGTGTATGTAGTACGCTGAAATGGATACTTGGTGTGGGTGACTGTGGGTTGACTCAAAAAGCTGGACTTGGACCCCATAAGGCCGGACTTCGGACCTCATAAAGCCGGACCGAGCTGGCTCGATTGTAAATTCGCGGCGAGGTTTTCCTCGCCGCCAGTTTTTGCAAGAGTCAGTATCAAAGTCGAGGCCGCGTGCGCGGCCCGGCTTCAGCGCTGAGAGACGGTCCTGAGCACACCATTTCGCCGTGTGCAGTCGTTCAACATTCGCACAATCTGCGGTTTGCGTTCGATCGCGTGCCGGTGAAGTCCGCACTGCTTTGCAATCTGAAGAACGTTCGGTCGGCATGCCTGCATGGCAGCGGTCGACCCGCGCGGTTGAGGTTCGTTAGGTAATCCGCGACGATCTCCTCGGGCCTCAGGCATCGTCCCCTGTGCGCTTCACGTTCCCTGTGATCGAATTCGTCGAGCACGCGCTGATTACGGGGCTGGTTGTAGATCAGGCCACAGGTGAAGCCGCATGCCACCGCGATCGCCCGTTTCATCGGTACCCCGCCCCTGCGCGGCAGACCCCGGCCGCTTTCGATCCGCTGCGTGCAATACGCCCGCAGCGTACCTTCGTACACCGCAACGCTATCGCCCCGTCGGCGACGCGCGGCCTGGTCCGCCACATACTCGGCGCATTTTCCGCACATCTCGGGCGTGATTTCGGCGAATTTCCCGGGCGCCATCAGCTGCGGAAGGCGCGCTGCGGAACCCCCAACAATTCAAGGACTTGCTGCTGTCGTGGCGTGAGGTCGGCCTCGAACGTCTGAACCACGTGCGTGTCGCGCATGAGGGTGTGGCGCTGGGCGTGAGCGAAGAGACGCAGGATCTGCTCGGTGGTTGGACGTGCACAGCGACGCTCTTCCGGGTAGATCGGCAGTGACTTCAGTTGCTGCAGTTTCATTGCGCCGCGCAGCTCTCGTTCGATCAGTGCCTGCACGAGCAGCGCGAGGAAGTACATGGTGAAGAACGCCTCGATGCGACCGGGGTTTTTCAGGAACACTGGTGCGATCTCGTGGACAGTCTTCAGCTGTTCGAATCGCTTCTCGATGGTGGGTTGGCCTTTGTGCGCCAGCAAGACCTGCTCGGCCGTCAGATCGCGATCATTGCTGACCAACGGATAAATCCCGTCTGAGCGTTCGTCGTAGGTGACGGCCGCGTGGTCCACGGTCCACTCGAGATCGTAGTGCCTGCGGGTGATGCGCCGATAGGCACTGTTCGGTCCCGGTCGCCCGCGGCGGGTCTGCTTGAAGGAGTGCTCGGCACTCACCGTACGGGTGACCTTCAGATAGCGGCGCACGTGATAATGCTCGAGGATCTTCTCGACCTCGACATCGATACGCGAGGCGGCCCGCAGGCGGGCCTTGGGACTGATGATGCGGCCCCGCAGCGCGGTGAGCTTTTCGGTGGCCACCGCGATATGTTCCTGACGCCGGATGCGCTGGCGCTCAGTCAGTCGGGTCGACCACACCCACACCAGCGGCCAGGCTTCCATCGAGCCGATCGGATCACGGTACACGTACCAGCGATCGGGCGGACCCTCGTGACCCTTCGGGCACGGTCGGTCCCACACCAGCTGCCAGGCGGGGGTATTGGACTGGATCCATTTACGGAACCGCCGGTCCTCGACCCGAGAGCGTGGCAGTACGGTGACGAATCGCCCGCCGGCGCGATTGATCTGATCGAGGTTGCCGTGCGAGCAGAGCTTCGAGTCGGCCACGTAGAGAAAGTCGGCGCGACCGGCCACCGTGCGCAGGGTGTTCCAGGTCTCGATATGCGTCACCGAGTCGCTGGTGTTCCCGTCAGCGCAGCGAAACTGCACGGGCACGCCGCCGTCGGCTGCGGTCGTGAGGATGAACAGCAGTTGCTTCAAATCAGGCCGGTGGTCTTTACCGGTATGTGTTCGAACACATACCGGTAAAAATGTTGCGGCGGAAGATATGTGGCGATGACACGCCCTGTGGACGCTTTCATGCAGTATTCTTGGCATTGACGCAACATAAATGATCGGCGTCTGATGGATTCCCGCAACCGATGGGAGTCCCGCCATGTTCCAGACACTGTTTCGTCAGAAGGCCGCTCTACTGCGGCATCAGACGGGTCCGCTCACCTTAGAGCGACGAAGATATCTCGAGTACTGCGCTGCCGGCGGCGCACGCCATGACGAGCAGCGAAAACGCGCCAAGTGTTTGCTATGGATTGCGAAGCGGCTGGGGCCTGACGATTGCCGAGGGGTCACCGCGGAGAGGTTGCACAAGGTAGTCTATGGCCGTCCGGTACCGGGTCCGGCGATGGCCACGGTCTTTCTGGAGTTTGCCCGCCCGTGGTTGAAGTTTCTCGGTTGGTGGCGCACAGAGA